>JAPORK010000022.1 GCA_026710285.1 Endozoicomonadaceae bacterium
TTTCTGAATGGTTTGGTAAACGACCTAAAGTAATCCCTTTTTTAGCAAAACGTTCAGCAGTACCATCACGAAATTTTTGCATAATTTCAGGGACCTGATGAGGATCAACGGGTAGTTGGGCATGTATGCCATTAGATAATACACATAAAGTCAATAATATTAACAGTAATAAAGTTTTTTTCATAGATACCTCTAAACAAATAAAAAGTTAAGGGATGAATGTTTGCAATATACATTGCTCAATGAGAACAGATATTGTATTTTAATAATCTGCATTTTCTAAAAATAAATTATAAAAAGGGATAGTATCATAGCATTTAGGGAATAGCAATGCATTTTCCATGACTGATAAAACAGAATTTTTGATCAAATTGCATTTTTCAGAACTGATGACTCAAGACTTTGTTTTATAGATGAATAAATTCTGAGAATAGCTGAAAAATACAATTTTAGAAGGGTATCAATGTGCAAACTCCATGAATAATGAAAATTCATGGAGTTTGCATATCGGGTATTTAGATTAATTATCTTCCGTTTATTGGCTTATACTTTTAAATTTAAATCATAATAAAAGTCATTATGCCTTCCGGAATCGGGAATTTCTTTACGTACACCAATCTGACAGGATGCATCCCATCCCGTATATGAATTTTCAAATCCCTGGCTAAGCCAGTCTTTTTGCGTATTTATATGTATCACATCCTTAGCATTTTCCAGGTTTCCGCCTAATAAATCCCGTAAGTTGGTATGCAAACCCATACTATTAAATGCTGTTGCTTTTAAGCCAAGTTTCATAGCTACAAAATGTGCAATTCCTCCTCCTAAAGAATTACCTATCAACTCCACTTTGCCATTGTACTTCTTCATGAATTCAGCTACTAACTGAACAGCATCCTGGAAGCCGCTTTCTTCAATTCCCAGCCCAGCTGCTAAAACATTTTTTAGTGATCCAGGACGTGTAAAAGGATCCATACCAGCAAATGCAAGTATTGCTGTACCATCATCGCGTATATATACCGACACTTGAAGTGCTGACCATCTATCGCTTTTTAGAAGAAGCCGGGGATCATTCTCTGCTTCTTTATTTATGTGTAGTGTAACTGCACTCCCATCTCCACCGCTGCCATCACTACGTTTGGCCAGCACACTTTTTGGGATATCATTATAAGCAGCAAATTGATAACCTTCAGGCAAATTGAATTCGTCAAGTTGTCTGGGGGAGAGATAATTAAAGATTACCAATGCCGAAGCATCGCGGGCAGCTGGCATTTCTTCAGCAGTTAGTTTTTCTTGTATACCTCTTTTCAAATAAACTGGCAGGTGTGAGGGTTTGTACCTCAGGAACCCCAACTTTTTCGTATTGCTGTTACTGCTATGCTCAGAGCCTTCACTTTGCCAGCAAAATAAGTTTTTAGCATGTTCCTTCAATGTAAATGCTAAAATTTTCAATAAACTGCTAGCAAAATCAATCAGGTTAGCAACGCCGGCTGTCGTTGCAGTAACTAAACCTGATACCGCACCACAAACACCACCTGTTACATTCGCTAATCCTTTAACAACTGCTCCTGTCCAATATCTGGCTTTGCCTGACTGTGTATCAGCATGTGAATCGTAACCACCCTGAATTGCTTTACCAATTTTTCTTGCTAGTGCACTTAATGTTATACATCTGAGTGTTGTGTTTAAAACTTTACCTAAAGTAATGTTTGAATTTAAATGTAAACTTGTGTAATAAGATACAAAATTACGGTGCTCAGAAGGACTATCTTTAGAGGGTGATCAGATAAAAAAGAAATGCCAGCTTGCCCAGTGCCATAAGTATTAGTCTCCAAAATATATTACTCCAGTAAAACATATGAAAT
Source organism: Endozoicomonadaceae bacterium (assembly GCA_026710285.1). Classification (GTDB taxonomy): domain Bacteria; phylum Pseudomonadota; class Gammaproteobacteria; order Pseudomonadales; family Endozoicomonadaceae; genus JAPORK01. The sequence continues at coordinate 1,863 of JAPORK010000022.1, forward strand.
TATATTCAAAATACCTCTTTCGGTAAATGAGGTGTTTTTAACCAAAGGTCTATCTTCTGTTAAAGATTTAAATTTCGTGTGTAACTCAATTCCAATTTCCAGGAGATCATCTAAATTTTTTGTAAATGCCTGTGTATCCCGCACATCTGAAGTGAGCTTTACAGTTTTTTAACGGAGCAACCACACGCTGTTAGCGGATACAAACAAATAAATTTAATCTACTCCCTTGCGTATACAGCAGTCCACTTAAGAACATTTATAGCGCATCTACTTTAGGGAAAATAATAATCCTGAGTTGATTTTTTAAAGCATTCATTCTCTGCTTACTTTATTCTTCATGAACAATATCATTGGTATACCCGTTATAATCAACAAAGAATTTCACCATTGTGAGCCATCAATATAACCTGGTGAACCTTTTTTACTCAGGTAAATTTTTTCAAGCTCAGTACTTTCCCGATTAAGCCTTTTGTTACGATGAGGAAAACGCCCAAACATAGCAATCATTTGATAGTGTTCATAGGCTCGCTTTAATGCTAAAAGAAATTCATAATAGAAACCTGGCGTTTCATTCAGCTCTGTTATCAGATTAATACACTCTTGCTGTGATTCTAATTTCTCATCATGCATAAATGGATAAGTCACAAATAACTTTTGGTAACCGGTGAAATAATAATTACTAAAATGTTTTTGTACATTTATTTTTGCTGCTGAAAGTGCAAGCTTATCATATTTGTAAGAGGCGGGGGTACCTCGAAACATACCCCGGGGAAACTGATCAGTTAACAGAACCCATGCCAAATTATCGTATGGATTTTGCTGAATATTCCAGTTTAGCTTTTGATGCACTGCTTTTTCAAACAAGTCAAGAAATAGCTCCCTGAGTCTTTGATCATCGTGTGCAGGATTGTGTCCTTCGGGAAACCATTTAGAATTATACTCTCCCCGACCTCCTGAAATTTTATCCTGATCCCATTTTTCAAACCAGAATTTGAGTACATCCATTGCACGGGGACTGGCAGTTGCCAGCATTTTTTCACGATCAGCAGGTTGAATTGATATTTTCGGGTTGCTTTGTGCTACACCTTGTGATAAGTTAAACCATTGAAAAAGAAGAAAAAATAGTAAAATTTGCTTAATCATGTAAGTTACTCCGGTTACTTCAGGAAAAATAAAACAACAAGGTAAATCCGGGAGCTAATACAAATTGTGTTTTTCAGCATGTATCAAAAAGCGACAATAGAAAAATATTACAGGATACAATCTGAACTGATTGTATTCTTTAGATTTTTCACCCGGAAATAACCATAAAAACATTGAAAACTTATCAGGAGAAGCCTAAAAAACAGAGTTGAATTTATTTATCAGAATTAACTACCTGTTACTTTATAAATATTGAATATTCAGGTTAGTTATCCTCAGCTATTATAGTGGCTATTTGAATAATTATATAATTATTTGCAAATAAATTATTACTATAATAGCAATGACTTTTATGGTGTCACAAAGCAGTAAATCTTATTAAAACCACAATGTGCAAGTACCAGTAACCCCGCCACCAGAAATAACACGATATTCAGCTTGTTATCTGCGATAATATTCTTTAAGATTACTTCTTGAACAAATTTTATTGTGTCATTCTCAATATTAATGCAACTAACTTTAAGTCAGCCTGTAAAAACAGTAGTGCAAACATAAACTGAAAACAAAGATTAAACTTCAGCTGAACTTATTTATTAATAGTATTTACACGGATAAGAGTTTAAAAAACATGCAGGAATATAGTTTATTTACATCAGAATCTGTATCTGAAGGACATCCGGATAAAATTGCAGATCAAATCTCTGATGCAGTACTGGATGCTATTTTAGAAAATGACCCTGATGCGCGTGTAGCAACAGAAACACTGATAAAAACTGGAATGGTTATTTTGGCTGGTGAAATCACCACCAATACTTATGTTGATATTGAAAATATAGTCCGTAAAAAAGTAATTGATATCGGTTATGATCATAGCGATCTTGGATTTGATGGTCACTGTATTGCTGTGATTAATGCCATTGGCAAACAGTCTCCTGATATTGCCAGAGGCGTTGATCGTATCGATGAAAAAGAACAAGGGGCCGGTGATCAGGGATTAATGTTTGGCTATGCCACCAATGAAACAGCAAACTTTATGCCTGCACCCATCTATTATGCCCATTTATTAATGATGCGTCAGGCAGAATTACGCAAAAAACAAGTATTAACCTGGCTGCGACCTGATGCCAAAAGTCAGGTAACATTGCGTTATGATAGTAATTATCGTCCGATTGGTATTAACGCTGTTGTACTCTCTACACAACACTCACCTGATATTGCTCAGTCAGAACTTAAAGAAGCAGTTATGGAAGAGATTATTAAACCGGTACTTCCGGAAAAATGGCTTGATAAAAATACCCGCTACCATATTAATCCTACCGGAAAATTTGAAATTGGCGGACCTGTAGGTGATTGTGGGTTAACCGGACGTAAAATTATTGTGGATACCTATGGTGGTATGGCACGTCACGGCGGAGGGGCATTTTCAGGCAAAGATCCTTCCAAGGTTGATCGTTCT
>JAPORK010000347.1 GCA_026710285.1 Endozoicomonadaceae bacterium
GCAGTGAAATCATTGTGTAGTTTTAAAAAAATGGCATTGGGTTTAGCAAAAACAGAAACAACGACATATGATGGTTGGGGGCGCCCTGTTATAACAGAAGATGCTATGGGTAGAGTTATACGTATACACTATGATGCGTTAGGACATCAAGATGATGTTACCGATCCTTCCGGTAATCATATTCATCTTGTGTATAATCTTAGCGGGAAAGTGACTGAACGTTGGGCACTACCTGTAAGTGGAGGACGCTATCTTTTATCATCATCAGGCTATAATAATGCAGGTCAACTGATGTATAAATCCGGTGAAGATGGTAAAAAAACAATATTCACATATACGAAAACAGGGCAACGTGCTACAGCAATAACTCCGGGAAGACACCAGTTTTTATGGCAATATAATGAAGTAGGACTACCAATTGCTAAATATATTGATGGAAAAGTATCGTTACAAACTTATTATGATTATATTACTGCTCAGCCAGTAAAAAAACAGGATATTTCCGGTATAACAATATGGAAGTATAGTGTTGATGGTTTAATGAAAGAAGAAAAACATACAGGAGAAAATGGTTATCCTGATTATTACTTATCCTGGAATTATAATAGTGAAAGGAAAATCATTAGTAGTTGTGATATTGAAGGTGATATGACGTATATAAAATATGATAAATTTGGACGTATTGCCAGTGTCTCTTATAAGCCTCAACAGGGAAATATACAAATACTTTATGTACCCTATTATGATTCATTTTCACGAATAAATGCTATTCACTATGGCAGTGGTATGCAGAGAGTTATTTACTATGATGGCTGGGGTCATCAGCTTAATGTCACTGATATGATGGACAATAAATTATTATCACGCTGGCAATTTGGTTATAATGCAGATAATGATATTGTCAGGTTACGACGACAGGCAACAAATCATCAGGAAGCCGTTTTAAATTATCAGTATGATCAGCTTGATAATTTAGTCAGCATGCATTGTAATGGTTCTTTTGGTCTTCCTCTATGCCCCCGGGATACTCTCTTTTCCGGATCAAGTTTAACTAAAGCACCGATTATTACCAGACAAAATTACAGTTTTACACCTTTAAACAGATTATCACAGGTAAAAGAAGTATTACAAAATACTGATACACAACAGACATTAAGTAAAACAGTCACTTATCATTATAACAATATAGAAGTGCCTTTACGTTTACAGCAAACAGAGACACAGTGGAATCAGCAAGCACCTGTTACTCAAAATCTTTATTATGACAGTGCAGGCAATATGACCACCGATGGAGAAGGTGATCATATAACCTATAATATTTTTAATCAGATTACCCGCATCATTAAACCAAATGGAGAGCAAAGTCATTATACCTATGATGACAACGGTCTGGAAAGAGTGGAAGAAAATGCTTCAGGACGGTATTATCTTTTTTATAATGGTAATAAACTGATTAATGAAAAAATAATCAATATGAATAATGAAAGCCATATTATCGGTTATCATGGGGTAGCAAGAAGCATCGATAGTGTTATTCATGAATATACAGAACAAAACTACAAAAATGATATTGTTGGAATTTTAACCAAGATAACCAAAAATAATAATCATCTGTATCAGTTAACGCAACGAAACATTTATAGTCCATATGGTATGATTTGGCAGAATAAACCGACTCCTCTTACGTTTTCATTGAGAAATTTTTTTGGCTTTGATGGTGAGCGTACTGATCCTGCCAGCGGATGGCAATTTCTTGGTGCAGGTCATCGCACGTATAATCCACAACAGCGTTATTTTTTTAGTGAAGATCCGGCAGGCGACGGATATGCTTTTGCCGGTAATAACCCGATTATGAGAACGGACCCTTCAGGGAATATTTCTAAATCAGCCAATAAAATATTCAGGATACTCCGACATATTGGCACATTTGGATTAGGTGCTCTCTTTGGTAAGGAGGGATATATTGCAGGATCACTGCTGATGTTTGCATTGAGTACAGTTATACCAGTATTAACCATGGTCAAATGTGGAGGAAAGTGGTCAGCACTCATGGTAGGATTAGCTATGAGTTTTGCTGGTACTGTCTCTTTTGTTGCTGCTACTTCGCCTCATAACCGAGGGTTGAATATTGCAGCTGCTGCTGTAGGTATTGTTCAAATTACTGCTACCATTATTTCAACTATGTGGGCAATACCAAAATTATATAATTGTTGCTACTCTTTATTACAAACGACAGATGAATTATCTTCTACAGGTGTTGTTTCAGAAGCAGCAAGTGTAGTAAGCAATATTGAAGAATCACCTCCGCCATATTCGAGTATTCAGATGGAAGATTTTAATAATAATCGACTATTGAGTGATGTACAAGATCTTTTTGTCACAGAAGATGATGGTAACTATCTAAGCATCACTGATTACGGTAGTGTGCAACGAGCATTATTATCTGTAATTAATCATACAGGAACTAATGAAACTAACAATACAGGAACAATACTGTCTGCTACTATGTTTAGTGGCAAGCTATTAAAAATTACAAAATTAGAAGAGTTTTTAAATGCACAGGTAGAATTTTCAATTTCTTCGGTTGAATACCGAGATGCTTTTAGAAATATCATGGCTTCTTTAGATATACCTGCTATAATTCCGGAAGGAAATGCACCTGATCTTTATGATCTTTTTCCTACTGAAGCAAATAATGCAGCAGTCATCGTGGGAAAAAATAGTATAAGAGTTATACGTCAGGTAGGTAATAATATTCTTACTCCATTCGTGACTAATGGTATATTTGGTTCGAATTTATATAATTATGACCAGATTATGGAACCTTTTTACGATACTTTTGGAAATTTATTTATTCATGAGTATTATCGTATCAGATAGTTATTCAATTTTGTGAGATAAACAGTTATTCTTTTACCGTTACTATTTTGTTTATAATGATATCATTTTCTTCTGAAAAAAATAAGTTTAGCAAAAATAAATTTACATATAGGATCCAGTTACAAAATAGTCAAATCTGATTTTATATACTTAACCGTACAAAGAAAAAATGAATGATACATTATTTATCAGATATATAACAATTATTAATAATAAAACAGTTGTTTTTTATTTTGTTCTGTTTTTTATAATAGCATTATTTTTTATAGAGCAAATCGGTTTTGCAATAATAAATTTACCCGGATCGGATCACACAATAAAAAAAACTGATTTTGTCTATTTTACTTCACAAAAGAAAAATCATAAACAGAAAGTTTCTAAGGGAGATGATAGTAGTACAGAAATTTGGTCTAATGCTTTTAATTTTCAAAAATCATGGGGAACAACAGTAGATCCACGCACAGGCACGCTAATAGTTCACTTTAAGGTAGGTAGCCTGTTGAGTAATATAGGGCATGGTCCGGATATCAACTTGCAAATTAATTATAACAGTAATGCTTTTGCTGATCCTGATAAAGTAGGCAGAGGGTGGAGCTGGAACCTGACACATTTCGATCTCATTACTAATCAACTAACCACAGCAAATGGGCAAATCTTTTGGTTGCACCAAACGGTAAAAGGTCATTGGAATCCACTTTACCATAAGTTACATGATATTAAAATTGATGGAGATAAAAACAGATATTTCACGATTACTTATGCCAATGGTTTAAGAGAAATATTATCACACGATGGTTATGAGACCCGGTTAGAACAGCAAAACGGCTGGGGCGTTAACTTTATTTATCACCGGGGAACACACTTATTACAATCAGTTGTTGATGATGAAGGAAATAGAATAACCATTAACAGGCATCAGGGATATCTGGATATTATCAGCCACAAAAGTGATGGACAACCAGCAATAATACGTATTGAAAATCATAATAGTAAGCCTGATAAGATGACATTTCTTTTAGCTTCTGAGTCTGTAAGTCCTTCCATTCATTTAAATTACAAAGGTCCTTTATTAACTCGTGTTATATATCCTACCGGACTGGAAAAAACATTTGTGTTTAATTGTGATGATGCCATGAAATTCCCTTCTTTATTATTAAGCCGTTTTCACTCTTTGTGTGTTGTTGTAGCCGAAGAAACCATCCCGGGTGCAGGGCAACCTGCCATGAAAACGCATTACCTCTATTCTGGTGCTAATATAAACGGTCATAATTATCTTGGATTTAACTCCGGACTAACTACGACAACCGGCAATATAAAAGATACTTTGTTTGATGCGCCCGTTGATTATTCATATCGAACGATTAAAGACAATGGATTGTTCAAAGAAATACAGACTTATAATAAATATCATCTGTTAATTGATACCAAACTGGTGAGTGACCATACAGGAAAGACGCTGTCAGAAACTGAAAATTTTTTTTGTAATACAGAAATATCTGATGGTTGTTCACAAACAAGTTTTACAAACCTCCCAATTACTTATAGCTTACCACTAAAAACAATTAATAGGATTTGGGGG
>JAPORK010000409.1 GCA_026710285.1 Endozoicomonadaceae bacterium
TACATTCTGCTTTTTCTTAGTGTTTAGCATGGTTACTTTTGCACCTGCGGTAATATATAGACCGGCTTCTACAGTGCAATTATTCCCCAGTGAAATACCAATGCCTGCATTCGCCCCAATTAAACAGTGTTTACCAACAGCGATAATTGCATCATTACCTCCGGAGAGTATTCCCATTGTACTGCATCCGCCACCCAAATCTGAACCTGCGCCTACAAAAACACCAGCAGAAATTCTGCCTTCAATCATATTAGGACCTTCTGTACCTGCATTAAAGTTAACAAAACCTTCATGCATGATTGTTGTGCCTGAGCCAAGATAAGCTCCCAGCCTGACTCTCGCCGTATCAGCAATTCTTAAACCTTCAGGTATAACGTAGTTGGTCATCTGCGGAAATTTATCCACGCTGTAAATTTGCAAATGTTCCCCTCTGGAGCGAAACAATAGCTGCCTTTCTGGTAATTCATTTAAATCAACAGCACCCTTACTGGTCCAGGCTACAGTGGGTAATAAAGAAAAAATATTATCCAGATTTATCTGATGTGGTTTACATTTACGATGGGAAAGCAAATGCAGTTTGAGATAAGTTTCAGGGACTGTCTCAGTTTGTGAATCTTCTTCTAAGATGACCAATACTTTTGGCTGGGCGCTGCATTCCATCGCTGCCAGCGTTAGTGCATGAAAGCTTGCATGCTCTTTAACAAACAGCTCTTCCAGTGCATGGCAGGTTGGAGCATCCAGCTCAATAGTAGCATTCCCCCCTTTATAGCCTGTTAACAGTGCTATTTTTCCTATGAGGTCTTTATCAGGATTAAGTTCAGGTTTTGGAAAAAATACTTCTAACCACTGGTTATCACTATTTTTTGTCCCCAACCCTGCACCTATTGCAAAAAAAGACATAACTGTATCCTTAATATAGTTGTGGCAAAATTTTTATATACTTTTATGTTGTAAGTTGTAATTGTGCTGCTGATGTATTGTAAAATCGGGTCAGCACTTTCTCCAGCATTATGGCATCTTGTGTCCCTGCCAGCTCCCTTACAGAGTGCATACCGTACGTAGGCAGACCAACATCCAATGTGCGTACTCCTATCTCAGATGCAGTAATCGGACCAATGGTTGAGCCACACCTCATGTCACAACGAGAACAAAACAGTTGTACCGGAATGTTTTCCTGTGTGCATAAATGCCGGAAAACAGCACTGCTTTCGCTATTTGTTGCATAGCATTGATTGACATTAATTTTAATAACCGGACCATGATTAATAGCCGGAGCATGCTTTTTATCATGTTTATCCGGAAAGTTAGGGTGTCTGGCATGCGCATTATCTGCTGAGATCATCAAAGAATGCTGTATCGTACGAATACGGCTCTCATTATCTTTCACTATCCGCTGTAATACCTGCTTTAAAAAAGGTCCCTGTGCACCAGATGTGCTGGCACTACCCACTTCTTCATGGTCGTTGCAAACGATCATCGAAGGGTACAGGCTCTGTTTTGCTTTAATGATCGCTTGTGTTGCGGTAAAACAACTTAGCAGATTATCTAACCGTGCGCTGGCAATAAAATCGTTATTTAATCCAATGATGGCAGCCGGCTGCGTGTCATAAAGAAATAATTCAAAGTCCAGTATCTGGTCAATATTCAGGTGAGGATAAATGTTGCTAAGACTTTCTTTTATCGCATGGTGCAGTGTCTGATCAGTTTGTGAATCTTCTGTAAAAATAGTCGCCAGTACAGGAGATATATCTGTTTGAGGGTTTATCGTTCTGCGATTATTTTGTTCACTGTCTAAATGAATCGCCAGGCTGGGGATAGTGGCAACAGCACGTTTCAGATCAATTAATGTCTGGTGAATTTGGGTGCCATCATACCATGCGACCCGACCGGCAATAGAAAGATCCCGATCAAACCATGGTGCTAACAGTGCTCCTCCATAAACTTCAACCCCCAGTTGCAGGCAGTGATATTTTTGTATATCAGGATTGGGTTTTATTTTCAGGCAGGGACTGTCAGTATGTGCACCTGTCATACGGAATCCCTGTTCTGAAAAATTGCAATCTCCGGTAGTAAAGGCAATCAGCGAGGATTGATTTCTTATTACAAAATAACCGGTATTTTTTTGCAGGCACCAGATATCGGTTTCATTAAGTAATTTAAAACCCGCTTTTTCGAGTAAATCAGCCAACTCTTTCACTGCATGAAAAGGAGTGGGTGAAGCGTTCAGAAATTGAATTAGCTGATGATTAAAAGCTTCATTCTTTGTCATACATCTTGGCGCCTTATTGCTATTTTGTTGAATTTCATCTGCTTGCTTTTTAAGCAGATATTATTTTTTATAATCATGGTATGGATCACCTGATGATTATAAAAAATACAGTGTCTGTTTACTATTCCATGACTATAGAATACCAGCAATACGACGGTAAGAAAAAAAAATCCTGCAATTTCACATAACTGATACTGTGTATTATACAACCTGAGTCTTTTGGTTTGATGATATTTCAGGAAGGTTACATTTATTATTACTATGGTGCGTTTTGGGTAGTGTCCATATATAGACGCTACCAATATAACCAGCTTTTTTTCATAAAACCGTGGGCTGAGCTTGTCTTAAGTGTCTGGATTATTTTTAATCTATCTCTTATAAAACAATTCATTATTCCTGATTGCTTTTCTGAAATAATCATTTTCACCGTAATAATTAGGCTTACGACCTATCATTCTTTGCAGTTGTGAACGAATACGTTTTTTTAGTTTTTGCCTGCCTTTAAGATCATGCATCATTTTTAGTGCAAAAACTTTATCTCTTTGTTGCTGTGATGTTAGCGGCAAAGAGACAACGGTAGAGATATTCGGTGGAGCGCCAAAATGTGGTGGCAGACTGGCAATAGTGTGTTCAGGTCCGAAAGGGAATCTGTCTGTTGTTTTATAATGATTGGCATAATATAAAATCATTTCAGGCTGGCAATCTGTTGTTGTTAATGCCTGATCAACGGCTTTTGTTCCATAATAATGGTCAGGGTGGGGATCCAGATCAGGCTGAGGCGTTAAAATAATTTCTGGTCGGATGCGCTCAATGATTTCAGTCAGATCGAGAATTAAATTATTCCATGTGGCCTTGCCTGTGGTGTCGGAAGTTAATTTATAACGATTATATTTTCTGAAAAAACGGGTATCACTGATATTGGCGTTTGGTGATTTAACCGCTGTTTCTGGCATACTGCACATAACAGGCAGTTGCTTGCAAAAATATCCCAGTTGAATACAGCGTTCCTGCGGTATTCCTCCCCATAATGGAACCGCTATACTGTCCATAGCCCGAAGACGCCCTTTAAACCGGGAAGCCTCTTCCGGGTTTGCGCAAACCGAAAGATAGTCCTTCACTTCTGTTTCACCTGCTGTGAGCGTTACAATATGCGTATCATCGCTCTGGCTGTAAAGACCAAATGCTGCTATTTCAGCATCATCAGCATGGGGTGCAATAATTAATATGCGTTTTTTGGTAATGTCAGGAGATAAAAATTTTAACAATACTGCGGTTTGTTTTTTAGCACTGCAATGGTGAAAATGTAATGAAAGCTTGCTGATATTTTCAGGATCGCTGCCTATTGCTGCTGATAAATCAAGATAACGTTTTCCGGCTGCTCCTCTTTCAAAATACTGAGAATTTTTATAAGTACCACAGCGTATTTCTACGTAAGGATCACAAATATGACCGGAAATTTTTGGTGACAAAATAAATGATAAAAGCCATGTAATTATTTGCTCTTTTTCATCATCTGCTGTTTTTTTAATAGTGAGAGGCTGGATCTTCCTATTCACCAGTAACACATCATGCTGATGATCTGCTTTAAATGTATATTGATAGTCTTGTCGGGGATGATAAAAAATATGGTCAGCAAAAAGTATTTCATGCAATAAGTAAAACAGGGGTAGTAAAGATAAAACCAGATAATACCTGATGAAGAACAGCCCCACTAACAAGATAATCACCATAGCAAACAATTCACAAAAGAGCCGTTTTTTTCTGTACGCAGATGGATTATGTGTGCTATTATGTTTCATTGGTGTACCTGTTTTAGTATAACTTTGAAGGTTTTCGCATGTGCGTTTTGAGTTAACCTGAACCCGGCTGACATAAATTAGTTTCTGTAACGGTATAAAATAAAAGATAAAAGTTACTCTGCTTTTAAAAAGTAACAATATAAAACATTATTCTTGAGGCTGTAAAATAGTTGCTAATCTTATAAAAGCAACCAATAAGTAACTCCCCGCCTATGATATTGATTGTTATTTCTTCAGTTTAAAAAGCCGACTTTTAACACTTTCATCCTGTGATATTACCATCAGTTACCTTATCTGCATTCTTTGGACAATGTCAGAGGGCGTGTATACTTTCCCAAAATATTTTGTCT
>JAPORK010000132.1 GCA_026710285.1 Endozoicomonadaceae bacterium
TGTAGCTGCTGAGTTGGCTTCACGGTGTGAAATTCAGATTTCTTACGCCATTGGAGTGGTAGAACCCACATCAATTGTAGTGAACACCTTCGGAACCGGAAAAATTCCTGACCAACAAATAGCTGAAGTAGTGAAGAAAAATTTTGATCTGACCCCTTATGGCATTATTAAAGTGCTCGATCTAAAAAAACCTATCTATCTTGCTACCGCTACTTATGGGCATTTTGGTCGTAATAAAGAAAATTTTTTATGGGAAAAAACCGATAAAACTGCAGTTTTTTCTGCACTTTAATGGAAAATTCTTGTTTGTTGCAGCCCTGATCCGGCTATAACCATTACCAAAATAATGCTATTAAACAATAAAAAACCGGGTAAACTTTCGCAATCACAGGTATTTTGATCTACTTTAAACTTCTCATGATGTATGTTTATTAAACAACAGAGGAGTTTGTAGTGAAAAAAAGGTTGTTTATGGTTTTTATAACTGGCATGCTGTTTTTTATTAGCAACTTAACCATTGCAAACAATCATAACAGCACAATACCTATTATGAATAAAACCGCAAAACCAGGTGAATTTCTGCATACCTGGATGCAGCATAACTCACTGTCCAATGTCCTCATCCTACTTGATCTGGACGACACCGTCTTACAGGTATCCAATAACCAGCAACTGGGTCACTCTGAAATGTTCTATCACTTGTGTGCAGAACAAAAACGCAAACACCCCGGTATGACCATAAAAGAAGCAGCCGGACGTGTAGATCCTCTACTGACACAAGTCTACTTTTATCAGCCTTTTAAATTAACAGATAATCGTTTACCAGCGGTGATCAACCAGCTAAAAGAAAAAGGTGCCGTGGTATTGGGTTTTACCTCCAGAGGTCAACCGTTAAAACAGGTAACAGGCAGACAACTCAAACAAACGGGCATTGCCTTTACCCGGCGGTTTGATGGTAAAACCATAATGCCTGATAACAGCCCTGTGTACATAGACAACGGGGTTATTTTTGCCGGACAACATTGTAAGAAGGGCGATACATTAGCTCGACTGCTTACTACAAACAAACTCAATAAGCCTGAGACTATTTTGTTAATCGATGACCGAAAATCACACCTTGAAAACTGCGCAGAAGCTTTGTTACAGTATAAAAATATTCAGTTTATTCCTGTATTGTGTACTTACCCTCAGGAATATCCTTTTGTCTATGATGATAAAAAAGCAAAAAATCAGCTACTTGATTTTCTCTACACACAACATAATAAAAAACAAATAGCCGCACTACTTCGGTCTGACCCTTTCACCCGGGAATTAATTACAACCGAATGTAATAAAATTACCGATAAAAACAGCAAAATTTGCAAAACTCTTTTAGCAGATATCCGCAACTAAACAATTTCATCAATCATTAATTTTTACAAGAGAAACCCGATAATGAAAAGAATACTCACTTCTATCACATTTGTTTTACTGGTTATTTCATCAGTTATTTCAGCGAACACAAATGACTGGTTTAAAAAACCAGGCGTTCATTATCATGAAACGCCAACTCCCGGAAAATTTTTACTGCAATGGATGGATCAACAATCCTTAACGAAAAATACGCTTATTTTACTGGATCTGGATGATACAGTATTCAGCACGCCTGCTGACAACTGGATTCGTCCCAATATTTACTATAATATCCGTCAGGAGCAGGCACGCAAACATCCGGAACTGACACCTGCAGAAGCCGGGTATCGTGCCAATCCACTATTATTCTTTGCCGTTCTCAGCCTTCCTTATCAACTTACAGACCAGCAACTGCCAAGCGCTATTGAGACCTTAAAAAACAGAGGTTTTTCTGTTTTTGGATTTACTTCAAGAGAGCGATCTATAATCCCGGAAACACTGAAAACGTTACAAAAACTCAATATTCATTTCAGTCAGGTGCCCGATTACCAATTAGATATGGGGAAAAATAAACACCCTTTGATTATGAAAGATGGCATTATTTTTGCAGGAAATGCTAATGAAAAAGGTGCAGCATTGACGGTACTGCTTGACTCTGGAAAATTAAAAAAACCAGATACAATTGTTTTTATTGATGATCGCATGAATCATTTGAAAACCACTACAACAGCTATTGTAAACAGAAAAAAAGCGATAACTTTTTTTCCGGTATTGTGTACTTATCCAGAGGTTGCCTTTAAACCCTATGAAGCAAAACCGGTAGCCCGAGCACTGTTAGGATTTTTACTGGATAATATTGGAAAAAGAAAAGAAGCAATCACATTGCTAGATAGCGATGCTTACACACAAGAGCTGGTTGCAGAACAGTGTGGTAAACAACCTGATAAAGAAAGTTTACCGCTGTGTAAAAAGCTGAAAACAAAGTATTGCAATCAACTACGGAAAGAAAACTCACCGGTATGTAAAGGTATAGTGATTACTGCCCGGTAAAGATTTATTTGACGCACAGAGTGAGGAAATATTTCTGCAAGACGCTCATGTTTATGTACAAGAGCGTTCCTGCGCCATCCCCATTGTATTTTTGACATCCTCCCCTTCCTTTAGGGAGGATGTCAAGGCGTGCAGGGTAATAAGACCAAAATGATTTTTTGTCTATAAAAATCAGTGAAGCATGTCAGGTTACTTCATATCATAAAAAAGCAATTTCTTGTAAAAACCATAAGAAAATACATTAAAACTCAAAAAACATCAACAGACCTTAGGAGAGCATGTTTTTCAGTTGATATTCCTCAGCTTTACTCCTGTAATATTCCAGTATTTGTAATGTCATTCTGCAATGTTGATCATCGTATACTTGTGCGTAAAGCTGTTTACTCATAGCATCTGTTACTCTCATCATGGTTTTTAATGCTTCAACAGGTGATTTCAAATTAGCCAGCAGTATAAACAAGCTGAGTGCACGAAAATTTTCTTTTTGCATTGTTGTTAAATCAAAAAAACCAGGTTCCATACCATTTGCAACACTAAAAAGAATTTCCTCATGCTGATGATCCTCTCTGCGTATATAATGAAAAATATTCATTTTCCCCATACGTAAACCATTATCTAACAGCGTTTGAAGGACACTCTCTCCTGAAAATAGCTGTCCTGGTTCAGGTTTTAGATACATAATAAGTGCTTCTTCAGAAGATATTTTTGAAAAATCATCAATTTTATAATTTTTCTTTATTTGTACATTGCCATTATTTATTTCATTTTGAATACATTCGTCACTGGATTCATCAACTTTGATCATATCGTCCGTTATTCCCTGATAAGATTGATTTTTTTTCTTATTATTTATTATATCGGATTGCATACTTTCTGACTGCCCTTTAGTAAAAATTGTTGATTCTCTTTGCTTAACCTCATTCGTATCCCCTGCATGTTCAGTGCTATCGGAACTAATTATAGAAAAAGGATCATATTTTTGTTTTTCTGTTATGGGATCATCGTGCAATAGTTTAAATGTTGTATCAGGAGAAGTTGCTTTTTCAGTAGGAACAAATTTCAGTATGACCGGCTTACTCTCTGTTTTGATAATGGCATGTTCTTTTGATTTAATCTGAACATCATGCATAACTTTTTGCTGCTGCATCGCAGCTTTTACTTTATACATGACGTTGTGGACATAATTGTTTTCGTTATCAGATAATTTTTCATTTGTGACAGTATTTTTATTTTTAGCTTCATAAACAGATAGTACAGGAGCAACTGCTGTTTTATTAACTTTGCATTGTTCTTGCTCATATTCTTTTTCTGTTTGTTGATTCTCCGTTGATTTATTTTCATCAGCAGAACCTTGCTTTATACGTGCCCCTCCATTAGGTAATTCACTATAATAATCACCTTCTGTCATTTTTATTTGTTCAAGTCCAAAAGTGATTTTATCATTAAAGCGTCTCTGAAATATTATACGTCTAATTGCATCTGTAATTAAACCTGCAATTATCACCAATCCTGCAAAAATTATCCATTCACGAAAACCCATTAATTGTTACCTTCATATTATTTGCTTTCACACATACTATTATTTATATCTGTTATCATAAGAGTAACTTAAACTTACTGTGCCAATATAAAACTAATATGAATTCTGTTTTTCAACCGGACAGTATAAACCCATTTTTTAAATATAAAAATATCAATTCAAACAAACAGTATTTTGCATTATTAAATTAAAAAATCAGCAAAAAAAAATAAACTTCATTTCTGTATAATAATTCCAATACACCCGGTTATGTCAATTTCCGACACTTTTTTTATTAGATTTTAAAAAAATAAAATTATAGTCTTAAATTATATAACCCATTCTACCGTACTAACCCTGAGTGTTTTTTTCTGATATTAAAAGCAAGAATAGAATTGTGTAAATAAAGTTTATTATCCCAAACTTTCAGTTGAACTGATTAACAAAATTA
>JAPORK010000053.1:0-2284 GCA_026710285.1 Endozoicomonadaceae bacterium
GCCGAATATATGACCGTGAACCAAATATAGTTAATCAATTATTTGCAATCAGAGGTGTGTCCTTGTGCCCATATATATGTATAAGAGTATGCACTATCCTCTGGGCCAGGAGTCGTATGAAAGAGAAGGAGGTTTTTTTATTATGCTCATGTTTGTGTGTTCCAGGCAATCCTGTAATGTGGGCATATTTCCATTTCCGTCTTGCTGTTGCATTAAAGCAGCTGCTTCATCTATATATTGCAGTGCTTCCTGATTTGTTATGTCGTATTCGAGCGTCCACTTTGCATAGTATTCAAACAGCATATTCATTTGTTCTTGTGAAAATTGTTCTGTGAAGTGGGTAAAAAATGTATTCAGTTCTTCTATATTGTCACGGTTAATCACATAATTCTGAATTAACTGTTGATAATTAGCATGTATCACCGGGGGGGTAATCTCTGACATCACTGTAGCGGCTAACCGGCTAAACGCACTGCTAAGAGATTGAGCTCGTTCACCGGCTGCTAACAATGCTGTATTGAGATCAAATGTTGCATCTTCTGGCAAGTGTTCAGATTCCGCAATGACCTGCCGCAGCTGATGCAGAGCATCATGTGGTTTGATATATGGTATATCAAGCCATTGTACATAGTTTTCAAAGAGCAGATCCACTTGTTCCGGGGTCCAGTATAATTCCTGCTCTACATACCTGATCTTGTTTTGAAAGTTTCTGATCTGCTCTTTATTCAGTTTTCTTTGCAGATAAAAATCACCGAGCTTTCTGCGTGACTCTAAGTCAGTTGCATAGTCGTATTTCTTCTTATCAAGCTCAGCGCCTTTTCTTCGCACAAAGATATCATTGAGATTTTTATCGATGCGTATTACTTTTTGCTGTAAATTGCGAATGTTTTCAGTGACCGAAGGTATCAGAGGGGTTATTTTTTTGATGGTATATCCTAACTCTTTTTTTCGTTTCAGGGGGGTTTTTTCGTGTTCCCTTTCCTTTTGCAATGCTACAATCTGTGCTCTTAACATGTTACGGTAAGCCCGCAGATTTTTTAAATCTCCATGCATTTTTTGAGACAGATAGTGTAATTTTTCGTACTTTTTTTGTAATGCCTCATGGTGTGAAAATGCCTCACTTTTCATCTTTTGCAGTTTTACCAGTTCATAGTGCACACCCGCTGTCTCTTTTTGAATTTTTCTTAATTTCAGTGTAACCCGGTGTTGTAATTTTTTTTCTGAAATTAATTTTCTGCCCGTTGTTATGCGAAGCGTTGGTTTAACAATTTCATGTAACTGCATTAACGAATGATCAAGCGTCGCTTTAGCATCATCGCTGCTTATGCCTTGTGGCAATTGCTCAACACTCATTTTATAAGCTTTTGTTGCTTTTGCTTCCAGCCAGGCGCCTAGTGTTAATGGCGCACAGAATTTATTCTTTTTTAGCAATAAACGGGGAGCAAATGTCTTGAGTGATACAGCCAGATCATAACAGGCTTGCATTACTCTGTTTGCTTCCTGTGAATCGGTATTAGCAGTATTGGGCTGCTGCAGTACTGCACACAGATAGGGTAACTCTGACTTAATTTGTTGCTGAATCATTATCCGTAAACGATAAAACTGTCGGGTTGGTATTTGCTTTTCTCTATGTATTTTTACAATAGTGCGATGAATATGTGCAAGTCCTTCCGGTGTGTATGTATGTAAAATGATATTTTTCAAATATGAAGAGATAGTTGTCAGGTTAGTTTTTTTAAAAAAAGCACCCGTAAATATTTGCAATACCCTTTCTGTTCTGTTGTAAGGTTTTGCTGCACGGTGTTGGTTTAATCTAAGCAGTGATTGCAATGACGCTTCTAAAGGATCTTTTCGGGTTTTCATTGACCAGCTAAGCTGGTTGTGTCGATCATAAACTCCTTCATCTAGCTGTGTTGCAATATTGGCTGCATGTGGTAATTGCTGCAACGCCGTAATACTTATCCCTTTAAGAATATTTTTCTGATTTTCCCAGCTTAAATATTTTGCTTCAGGCAGGATTAATTTTAAGATTCCTTTTTTAAGTATACTCAATTTACGATGCTGATATTTTGCAATGGCAGCGGATACAAATGGCTGTTGTGGTTGTGCGGGCAGTTCTGTTGCTGGTTGAGAAGGAGCTAAATATTGTTTTAGCGGTTCCATAATGATTTAAGTCCTTTTAATATGTGCTTAATGTCCTTAATAGCTTTAAACAGTAATAGTGCTGTTCATCACTGCTTAAATGCTTATGGACCTGACTGACGTTGTTAAATTTGCAACGTTC
>JAPORK010000053.1:2294-4378 GCA_026710285.1 Endozoicomonadaceae bacterium
TTATCTTTATCCCTTGTTGATTAAGTTTAGGTGAACTTAGAATAATTAGTAGATAATTTTCAGAATATACAGGCAGCTAATTTTATTATTTTATACAAAAAATATTATCGGGTTATCTTATGGGAAGTGGGTTATTATAACAAGATACTGATATAATATGTTTCAGAAACTTTTTTTGAGAGGGGATGTCCTTTATATCTACAAATTAATTGCGAAAAGAACTTGACTTTTTTTCAAAAAAACAATGAAATAGCTTTTCTAACCAGCAAACTATAGCAGTATATTTGAATGTTAAAAAAACGGATACAAAATTACTTACCCAGTAAAGAGCGATTAAAAGCCAGTAAATCGTTACGTTTTTTAGGGGATCGTCTCTTTGCCAATGACCTTTGGCATATTAACAGAAAATCAATTGCCAAAGCTTTTTTAGTGGGTGTCTTTGCAGCATTAATACCGATTCCTTTTCAGATGGTTTTGGCTGCAATATTAGCCCTCTATATTCAGGGTTATCTGCCGGTTTCTATAGCCCTGGTATGGCTTACCAACCCGGTAACTATGCCTTTTGTCTTTTATTTTACTTATAAAGTGGGCTGTCTTATTCTGGATGTCCCTGTACACAATACTGGTTTTGAAATAAGCTGGGCATGGTTTATGGAAAAACTGAGTTCAATCTGGAAGCCGTTATATCTCGGATCGCTTGTATGTGCAATAATAGCCTCTATTATCAGCTATTTTATGGTTAATTTTCTCTGGAAATTACATGTGATCCGCAGGTGGAAACAACGAAAAAACAGACCTCAATAAAAATAAAATGCCCCGTTGATCTGCAAAGGGGCAAAAAGGTTCTTAGACTATAAACCCGAACTCAAATTTACAGTACGTTAAACTTTGGTGTAACCGTACTTTTAGAAAGATGAAATTTTTGTTGATGCTCTGCGGTACCGTCTTGCAGACTAAATGTAATATGACCGGTTGGCTCAACATTTTCAGGTAGTTTTACTGTCCAGCTTTCACCTGCATATATCCGGCTACCGCCAAGGTCAGTACACTCTGGCTGTTTCTTGCCTTTTAGTTGAGGGCTACAGTACTTACCCTGGTGTAACAACACATTAACATTACCGGTATTTGTACATTCTAATGATTGTTTACCTGGTTTGCATGCGACCTGGATAAAAGGTTTATCAGGCTGAAGAAATATCAAAGCCTGATAAGAAACCAATATCTTAATCGCATTTTGATTGGACTTAACTTTACCTGCAACCGGTACAAATGCAACCCGATAAACTATTTCTTTATCTTTTGACTGCAAAACAGTCTTTGCGATGCGTACTGTTTGTCGACCATTTGCCGGAATTGTGGCTTTTTGAGGAGAAACCAGTAATTCCATTTCTTCAGGTTTAGTAATAACAGTTTTTGTTTCTTTTGACGTTCCCGGATTTTTTATTTTTATAGCAGATACCTGTAAGTAAAGTGGTTCTTTATCCGGATTAGTAACGATAATATCTTCCCATCTTTTGCCAGGTTTAAAGTGAACAATCATCTTGTCAAGCACCATAGTGGCCTGAAGAGAGGGAATATTTATGATTAGAATAAATGCAATAAAAGAAAATAATTGAGTGATTATTCTCATCGTACTATGCTTCTCTGTCAGTTATTTAGTCTATTTTTGTACCCATTGTTGTACCATGAGACAACAGATTTTACACAATACCAGGATACACTGATAAAACACAATATTTCTTAATAAAGTATATACTCATTCAACTTTAAAACAGCAGATTTTATTTTTGCTTAATTACTTAATAACAAATAGTTATGCCAATGTAAACTCGACGCCTTCAGGCTGCACAGGTCTGTCCGGATGATAAAAAAATGAGAATTTTTGCAGTGTCAGTTTTTTTGTGAAAGCCCTTCGGGTGAACCATAAAGACACCGTCTACTGTGTCAGACTCGTTTGATATAGAATAACTACATCTGCACAAGTCTTCCTTGTATCTGATATCTTTATGGTTCTCTGGGTCAAATGACAAAACATCAACAGACCCTGGTATCACTACGTATCCTGAAAAACAAAAACAGTAAGG
>JAPORK010000342.1 GCA_026710285.1 Endozoicomonadaceae bacterium
AGTAACTTATAGTCAACCTTTAAAAGTTATTACCAAACTGTGGGGAAACAGTACAAACTATCCAGCAACAACTACTGAAACCAGCCAGTATGATCAACAAGGCAAGATGATTTCCCACACAGATGCATTTGGTCGTTTAACACAGATTAGTTACTGTCCTGTAAGTGGAGACATCTTTTGTCCACCACAACCTCATAACTGGTTTTTTAGTAACTTAATAGAATCCGTTACATTATATCCGGCACGTATTAAAGCGGTAACATCCTCCGGATTATTACCGGTAACTACCCGTAATTATTATCGCAAACAATTTAATCATAGTGGAAGTAATTATATTCTGGTATTAGATCATCAGGTACAACAAGCCGGAGCTCAAAAAAAAATCATCACTCGTCGTTATTATCAGGATGCAACCAATCCTTTAACTTATGGATTATTAAAACAGCTTATTTTAACCAGCAATCAGCAAGGACCTTCTAAACTTAGTCGTGTTGAGATGGATTATTACTATACAAAAAGTGCAAATTGCTACAGAAAAATAACACATAGTGCTGTCAGGCTGGAAACGGGTAAAAGCAGACTTTCTCCTTTGGTAACAACCAGCTTATTTACCAATCACATATTACAAAGTGTTGATCCATCAGGAAGGAATACAGTTCGTTATCACTATGATCTTTGGGATCGTTTGATACGAGTTGATCTTATACGAGAAACATCTTTTACCGTTAGTACCTACTATCAATATATTGTTTCTCCTGTATTAAATCAGATAATTGTTACTACTGCTAATAAGCTACAGAGTAAAATTATTTTTGATGGCTCCGGACGACAGGTGATCAATTATGGAGAAGCCATTTCAGAAACAGGGAAAGCAATACAAGGTAAATGGGTTTTAAAGCAAAAAACGACCTATGACAAATATGGACGCACAGCAAGTAGTTTTGCTTACATTGCTGACTCATCAGGAAAAATAAATGCACTAAAAACAACAATGGATTATGATGATTCAGGCAGATTAATTCACACCCATCTCCCCGATGGAGAAACAGCAGTCACTGCATATAATGATGCTGATCGTTGTGTGATGCGTTATCAGCAGAGTGCTGGTGGAAAGCGCTCGGTTATTTCTGTAACACAAAGCAATGTGCTCTATCAGCCAGTCAGACAATGGATATTTCCAGAAAATGATAAACAACTACCTTTATTACATACACTGTGCATTATGCAGGATCAGCAAATAGCATTATCAGGTGGTCATATTGCTAAAATGAGTTATGACGCTTTCGGTCGATTGATAACAGCAACAGATATGCTCAGGCATGTTATAAAAAAATATTATAATGCCTTTGGACAACTGACAGATATTAATGACCCTGTTGGTGACAGTATACATTATGTATATGATTTGACCGGGCATGTTGTTCAGTCATGGGTTTGCCCGGTATCGGGTAGCAACTATCTGTTGTCATCTGCTGCTTATAACGCAGCAGGAGAATTGTTGTGGCAAGCCGGAGAAGATGTAAAACGCACTACTTTTACTTATACTGAAGATGGAAAGCTACTCTCTGCAACAACACCGGCAGGACATACGACCAGAGTAAAATATGACCAGTCAGGAAGACCTGTTGCTAATTTACTAGATGGAAAGCTTCAGTTAATAATAAGGTATGATCCTGTAACACAACGGATAATCAGTCAAACCGATATTACCGGAAAAACTACTTTTACTTATGATGATGACGGGTTACCACGAAAGCAATATCATGTGGGTAAAAACGGTTATCCTGACTATCAGTTTAGCTGGCGATATGATGCGAATCGTCGCATTGTGAGCGTCACAGATATTGCCGTCAATAAGACACAAAAAATTTATGACGCACTGGGAAGAACAGCACAGATACGTTATCAGCCTTATCATGGAAAGGTGGTATTACTGTCAGCATCCGTTTATGATGATTTTTCCCGTACTATTGCAGTAAAATATGGCAGTGGTATGTACCGAAAAATTCACTATGACAACATGGATCGTTTTGACATGATCACTGATACGTTAAATAATCAACCTCTATCTTACTGGTCATTTAGCTATGATCCGCTTGATAATATTACGATGAAAATAAATAAGACAAAAGATGACCTGGCTGTTTATCACTATCAGTATGATGCACTTAATAATCTGGCAGATATGTCATGCAATAGCACAAATAAAAATATTTTATGCCCCAGAGATACTACTTTTAAAGCTTCAGAGCTGAAAAGTGCACCGGTGATTGTCCGACAAAATTACCACTTTAATCCATTAAACCGGCTTGCCAGCGTAGAAGAAACTTTACAAGATACACTACAATCGCAAACACTCAGTAAATTAACAACGTACCAATATAGTGATAGTACAACTCCTCTGCGTTTACAGAAAATCAGTACCAGCTGGAATCATCACCCTCAAATAACCCGGCAGCTTCACTATGATCTAATGGGTAATATGACAACTGATGGTGAAGGTAATTATGTTGTTTACAATGCTTATAAGCAAATTATTAAAGTAACTCAGCTTAACGGACAACAGAGTAGTTATACTTATGATGGTTTCGGCAGAGAAACAATGGAAAAAAATAGACAGGGAATGAGTTATCTCATCTATCGTGGAAATCATTTAGTTAATGAAAAAGTTAGCAGCCCGAGACAAGCTGAGCACACTACAGGTTATCAGGGTGTTGCAAAAACGATTGATGGAGCTGTTTATCAGTATAATGAAAGTAATTATAAAGGAGATGTCGTTGGTATATTGGCTAAATCAAAACAAAACAATAATAGCTATAAACTTCACCAGACTAATATTTATAGTCCTTATGGTATGATTTGGCATCAAAAAGCACAGGCTGTTCCCTTATATCAGCGTAGTTTATCAGGTTTTGATGGTGAGCGTACAGATCCTGCCACTGGCTGGCAGTTTTTAGGTGCCGGGCACAGAACCTATAATCCAAAGCAGCGCTATTTTGTTAGCGAAGATCCGGCAGGAGGAGGATATGCTTTTGGTAGTAATAATCCAATTATGAATAGTGATCCCACAGGAAATATACCACAATGGATAGGTGCTGCATTTAAATGGATCGGTTATTTCAGTTCTTTTGGGCTCAGTGCACTGCATGCAAAATGGGCGAATATTGCCGCAGAGGTCATTAATGCCGGTTTGACAATTGCGACTCTGGGGGCTTCAACTTATAGTTATGGCGGTGCATTACCAGGACTTGCGGTAACAGCAGGCACAGCTATTGCAGGTAGTGTGCCTGTTGTCGCAGCATCAATACCTGCTAACAAAGGACTCAATATAGCGGGATCTGTTACAGGTATTGCACAAATGGCAGCAATGGTTGCAACCGCAGCTATTGATGCCGGACTTTATTTTACAAAAAAAATACCATTATCAATGACAAAAATGTTGATGAATCGTGGAGATATTTCACTGGAAGATCTCAATTTTAATATGTTTGCGATGAAATCATCGACAGGGAAGAAATTATTATTTTTTAATGTCGATGTCAGAGCAAGCTTAAAACAAATATCAGCACACACCACAAAAATGTACGGTGTTGATTATTTTTATCTGCCTAGTTTCAACGATGTAACAAATCTGTGGCAACTATTAAAATTTGAACGAAGTAATGATTTAATAGCTTGTGACACAGCATGCATACTTGCTGCGATACGAATAAACTCCACTATGCTGGAAATAGATACACTACAGGATTTTTTAGATTATAAGTACCAATTTATGAAATCAATTGCTGAAGCAAGACAAGGTTCATATAATTCTATGGTAAAAGCTGTACCTGATCGATATTTGAATTGTTTTTTTACGAATATTTTAGATAAGATCAGCGACGGTGAATATTATGCTTATGCAGATCAACCGAATATTTCCCTGGCGCAGATATTACAGCCTGGTCAGGGAGGGGTTATTTTTGTGCCCGGTCATGTTCAGGTTGTACTGCATATGGCACACTGGTGGGTAACTTATGTATTTTCAGATCATGGTATGATAACGATGCAAGGTGAAATTAGTGCTATTGAAAACTCACTCTTTTCTCACCTCTTATCTCCATCTAAAAGAAAAATTTTAGCCTGCAAGAGGTTAACGGATATAGAGTTGCTGAACTATTTGCTTTAGTGATATTTGTTGATACATATGAACAAAATCAGTTGCGTTGTATTCAGCACATATAATAACATTTTCGGACTTTTGCAGCATTAGTAGCTTACACTTTGAATTATCGATAACAGCTGATCTTCCACTTTTTTTACTGTATCGTTATGATCAATACAATTATTGGTCATTAGTGAAAAGATGACTGTTTTACCATCGGATACTTTAAGGTAACCTGCCAGAGTTTGCACGCCTTTCATAGAACCGGTTTTTGCAAACAGATTATCTTTTAAGCCAATAGCATGCATTCTTTGCTGTAAAGTACCATTTGCGCCGGGTGTTGCCATTGCATTTAAGAAATCTGTTTTAATTTGTTTTGAATGATATGCAGCATAAAGTAACTGATTGATCTGATAAGGTGTTATTTTGTTATAATTGCTCAGTCCTGCGCCATCAAATAACCTTGTTAACTGAAAATTGATATCTGTATGTTTAGACAGAATACGCTTTAACGACTGTATGCCACTAAAAAAATCACCCTTTCTATAATCAAGGTATCCAAGTGTTTTCAATATTGCATTGGCATACATATTATCTGAAAAGTGTAACATATGTCGAATTAACAGATTGACAGGTTTTGAAAGATGTCCGACAATGATTTTTTGTTTGTCGGGCGTTGTGCCTGTTACAATGTTACCATTTAGTTCAATGTTTTGCTTTTTAAGCGTATCCCGGATAATTTGTGTTGCAAAGAGTACTGGATTTTTAATAGCAATTCTTTTGTATTCATTAAAATTAATTGGCCAGCAACCATTTACCTCAGTTTTGTTGGTGTCTGACATAGTAACATTGAATGTGCATTGTTCATTGGCCTGGCTGGCGGTGACCGTCTTTACTGAACTTTTGACAACAAAATGATTTGCATCTTTCCCGGCAATAGCTACTTTAACCGGCTTATCTAAGGTTTTATCAGGATTTATTGTTATAGGTACACTGTTCCGGTTAATGATGACGGATGTTACCGGTGCTCCAAATCCCCACTGTATATCATCCAGATTAATACCCTGAGGATAGGGCATTACAGGAAATATTGTTTGATCCAGCACAATATTTCCGGTGATTTTTTTAATGCCAAGTACCGAAATTTCTTTTATCATTACTTCAAGATTTTCTCTAGTTAAAGAGGGATCTCCGGAAAATTTAATATAAAAATTTCCTTTGAACAGTGTTTGCAAAGGTGTATCTTTATCAACATAAATGGCTGTTGCATATTTATAATCGGGCTTCAGGCGATATAAAGCAGCAGCGGCGGTAAACAGTTTAATAATGCTGGCTGGTAAGAAATATTGATGTGCATTTTTTTGATAAAGGAGACGCCCTGTTTCAGCATCAGTTAGCATAATACCCGTGAATGCATCTGGAGTTGTTTTAGAAATTAATGTGTCAATTTGAGTATCTAATGTTTTAGGTATAGCCTGAACTGTACTGTCTCCATAACAGGAAACAGATAAGACTATCAATGCAACTATAAAGGCAGATAAAAAATTGATATTGGTTAGATTTTTAAGCAGAGATAAATTATTTGTCATCATGTTGATCACCTGTTAAAAAGACAGACTTATTAGTTTATTACATATATAGTAATACACCGGAAAGTTTTAAGTAGTAATTGTCCCATCGTTGCAGAGCTGTTTATAGATATTCATGACTTTGGTCTTTCATGTCTAAATCTGACATTTTTTTATCTGTCGCCTGATGATAATGACCGCTGCTTTATTTTCTTTTTACTAACAAGGGATTTTGTGTACAATCTTTTGCATAGCGTTTATCAATAAAACGGTAAGGCAGGTGTTCATCTCTGCCTTTGGGAATACCTAAGCGCGAAGTTTGTATAATGTCTGCCGGGCGATAGCCTGTATCCTCCAAACGAAGCTGTGTAGGGTCGTAAGGTTTAGCCCGCCAGCGTGGTACTTTCAATCCTAAAGAGCGACATAACAGCGTTTGTCCTGAGCAGAGTTTATTTGCAGGCCGAATACGTTTCTCACCTGTTTTAAGGTTAATAACAGGATTGTACTCTTGCATCTGTTTGATCATTCTGTTT
Source organism: Endozoicomonadaceae bacterium (assembly GCA_026710285.1). Lineage (GTDB taxonomy): Bacteria > Pseudomonadota > Gammaproteobacteria > Pseudomonadales > Endozoicomonadaceae > JAPORK01. Next base: position 6,246 of record JAPORK010000342.1, read on the forward strand.
TTAGCGTTCTCAGAGAGATCGTCCACATAAGGAATACCCGCTTTAAACAGCACAGCATTACCTTCTCCTTTGCAACAGGTATTAAAGGAGTCCTGACCTCTGGCATAGTACATATAAATAGTGCCCGCAGGCATGAAGAGGGCTTTGCGTGATTCAGAATATCCAAGTGAGGAGTGGCTGGCTTTTTCAGCGAGATAATAGGCTTCTGCTTCGATAATTTGTGCAGAAAGCCACATGCCCGCTACTTTGTGACGAAGCACCTTACCTAAAAGATCCTTTGCCACAACCATCGCATCACGATCAAAAAAATTTTCATCTAACCAGGTACGCATAATTTCTGCACTAACACCCTCCCCCTGTTCACTTTCTGCAAAAGATTATAAACCACTGCTTAACGTTTTAATAATTGCTGAAAGTGTTTTTGATCGTCCTGCTGATTTTCTTTATTCTCTGTGGTTGTTTTAGGTAGCTCTTTTATAAGTGAAATGCTCCCGGAGGTCACACCCAGTAAAATTTGCTGATCATAAATTTCAATAAGAACTAATTGTTCCCGGGCACTGATAGGAAGGCGTGCCAGTACTTTCATATTTTTATTATAACTACTGCGCAACTGTGGATTTATTTTTTTTATCAGCCACGCAAAAACAAAAATTACTATAGAAACCAGTACTAAAGCAACCAGAGTTTCAGTAATATTACGCAGGGTAATACCTTCTGGTATGTTGACCGGTTGATCAGATGACTCTGCATAAACAGCACTAATACTTTGATAAAAAATCAAACTTATCCATAAATAATTTTTTTTCATTCACTCAGATCTGCTTTAATTTTTTCGTAACGATTTAAACGGTATTTACGCATTTTTTCAACCAGGGTTGTACGGCGTATTTTTAATTTTTCAGCGGCTCTTGCCACAATATTATTGCAATTATGCAGAGCCTGACGTATTAACTGTTTTTCTAAATTTGATAAAAATTCTTTTAAATCTATGCCGTTAACCGGCAGAAGGGCTAAATCGTCCAGACTTATTTTTTTATTATTTGATCTCTCATCCGACAAACTGTCATTTTTGTCGCCTTCTGCAGATTTGTCAATATATTGATGAAAATGTTCCGGCAACTCTTCTGCACCAATAATACCCATAGGATACATAATAGCAAGACGTTCTATTAAGTTTCTCAATTCACGAATATTTCCTGGCCAGTGATATTCACATAACATGGAAATAGCAGTGGAACTAAAGCGAACCGAGCCCCGATTTTCTTTTTCAATATAACCAATGATATCACTTATGAGTAAAGGAATATCTTCTACCCTCTCATGCAGAGCAGGTAACTTAATAGGAAAGACATTCAGACGATAGTATAAATCTTCTCTGAATGTTCCTTCTTCTACCATTTTCTCAAGGTTCTTATGGGTTGCTGCAATAATACGCACATCTGCGGTCATGGAAGTAGTTCCGCCAACCCTTTCAAAACAGCGTTCCTGCAGCACGCGCAACAATTTAACTTGCATTGACAGAGGCATATCACCAATTTCATCTAAAAACAGTGTACCTCCGTGAGCCAGTTCAAAACGTCCTTTTCTGGTATTGATTGCACCGGTAAAAGCGCCTTTTTCATGTCCAAACAGTTCGCTTTCTAAGAGTTCAGGCGGAATCGCTCCACAGTTTAAAGGAACAAACGGACCTTCTTTTTTCGGTGAGTTAAGATGCAGCTCTCTGGCCACAATTTCTTTACCGGTACCAGAATCGCCGATAAGAAGCACGTTAACATTCTTATCCATTACCTGAAACATAAGACTACGAATTTGTCGGATGCGCCGTCCGCTGCCGGCAATACTCTTAAACAATTGTTGATTTTCAGGACCAATTCTTCCGTCATTACGACAGCTGGCGCGATAAGCCTGCGCTTTATGCATGCTATCTAGTAATTTATCATAGGTTAATGGATCGGAAAGTTCTGTAACAACCTGCTGACGCACGCCGCCACGCAACTCTATGCCAAGGCGTCCGGTGACAATAACCGGCAATTGTGAATAATGACGATTCAGCTCAGCTAAAATTTCCAGCCTGCGCTCTGCTTTACCTAATAAAATAATGTTATATTCCTCGGTGTTCAGACGCAATCGCTCTTTCCATTCCATCCCTGAAACCAGCTGCGGTCTAAAACTCATAAAACCAAAAATAGTCGTTAGCAGCTGCTTCTGATGCTCGTTATCCTCGATTATAAGAATTCGGTGCTTGTTTTTCATAATGACTGATCATCCCTGACAGTATTTGTTTATCATAAACAACATAGTGTTTATTTTTTTTAATTTAATTTATCGGAATATAAATCAAGGTCTGTTTCTTTTCAGTTAAGGCATGGAATATTTATCCGTCAAATATAGTCGCTTAAAAATAGCTCTTTACACGAATATTTTATGTTCGGTTAATGTTTTTTTTGAAAGTGTATTTTTGCAGTTTATTTTATGTTTTTCTCAGGCATAAAAATAATACGTTATAAACATACAGAATAATTAATAAAAAATGCTTGTCACTTTGATAAAAGTGAGTATAATTCTTACCAGTCTTATGTGAATATAGTGGTTAATACTCTTTGGAGTATCAATCACAAAGATTGCAAATCAATCCGGAGGGATGGCTGAGCGGTTGAAAGCACCGGTCTTGAAAACCGGCATGGGTTAATAGCCCATCCAGGGTTCGAATCCCTGTCCCTCCGCCATTTTAGTAAATTGCCACGCATTGCCGTGGCTTTTTTTTGTCTTAAATAACTGAATTATAAGGGTTTTAAGTAATATTGCCTGCTTGTGGTGCCTTGTGGATACTTGCCAAAGCGTGACTTTATTGGCACACTAACTGAAACACAATATTGAAGTCAATTTTTTGGTGTTACAATTATGGCTAGAACCACTAACCCACTTACTAATACGCAAATCGACAAAGCCAGAGCTAAGGCAAAGGAATATAGCCTTGCTGATGGAGATGGTTTATACCTTAGAGTACGACCGGGCGGCTCCAAAACATGGCTTTTTAAATATTCCAAATTATACGTAAAGACCAGAACCAATATAAGTATTGGTACCTATCCGGAAATAACGTTGGCAGAGGCAAGAAAGAAACGCATGGAATATAGCGCTTTGCTTTCTAATAACATCGACCCAAAGGAACACAGGGATGAAGAAGAGTATAAAAGAAAGGAAGCCATGACCAATACGCTGAAAGCAGTGACAGAACGTTGGTTACAAGTAAAAAAAACGAAAGTCACTTCTGATCATGCAAATTATGCTTACAGATCATTAGAAATTCATGTATTTCCACAGTTAGGTGAATTCCCGGTAAGCAAGCTAAGAGCAAAGCAAGTTATCAAAACGCTAAAACCACTTGAAGCAAGAGGTAGCCTTGAAACAGTGAAAAGGGTATGTCAGCGTCTTAATGAAGTAATGACCTTTGCTGTAAATACCGGTGTAACTGAATTTAACCCGTTGGCAGGTATTAAAGAAGCCTTTCATAACCCTGAAGCCGCACATATGCCAACTATACCAGCCGACAGATTACCCGAACTAATGAACACTATAAAAACGGCAAGTATCAAGCTTGCTACAAGATATTTAATTGAATGGCAGTTACACACCATTACCCGACCAGGTGAAGCATGTAGAGCCAGATGGTCAGAAATTGACTGGCAAAAAAAGTTATGGTGTATTCCCGCTGAAACAATGAAGAAAAAGAGAGATCACACCATACCATTAACACCACAGTCTTTAGTTATTCTTGAGTCTATGAAACCTATTAGCAGTCATTGTGAATATGTTTTTGCCAGTGAAAGAAACAACAGAACACATATGAGCGCATCAACTGCAAACACAGCACTTAAAAGGATGGGTTATCATGGTGTACTGGTCGCACACGGCTTCAGATCAATAGCAAGCACATTATTAAACGAGCAAGGCTTTGATCCGGATGTAATAGAGGCAGCACTATCACACGTAGGTGAAAATAAGGTAAGGCGAGCTTATAACAGAACAGACTATTTACAGCGACGTGCACCTTTAATGTGCTGGTGGTCCAATTATATAGAGGAAGCAGCTACAGGAAATCAAATTGCGGCAGGTAGAGAACACTTATCTTTAGTTAATACACAACCAGAAAGGATAGAAGCAAGCTGATGGTATCAGTCCATTTCCGGATGGGTTATTTAACAAGGATACAAGAGTTTGATGAGTAGAAAGCTTACAGAAAAGCCAGAATGGTTTGATTTGCATAAATATAACAAACTAAAACACTTTGATCTTAGGCATTGGATATGGGAACTAACACGAAGACTTATAGTATTGAGTAGGAATCAGAAAAAAAGCAAAAAAGACAACATACTTAAAAGCAAAGTTGCTGGTTTTGCCAGAAAGGTTGATTCAGCTTGTACAGCAACTATATTTGATCGCCCCATACTGCCAGATAGTCAGATTCAAAACATAACCGGTGTTGATTCTTTGTGTGTTGGTGTTTATACAGTAAAAGATACCGACATACATTCTAATGATGGCGCAAGACAGAATATATCTATACCACTTTATATTAACAACAATGAAATAATGCCGTTTATTAAAAAATTATTGGTCAAGACAAGAAAAAACCATCCTAATCCGGTTATACAGAGTCAGGAGCCTGTAAAACATACCTTACAAAAATTCGAAAAATACAGAATATTACAACAAGTTGATTTAGAGATATACGCAAGCATGAAGAGATTAAAGATTACTAATAAATGTATATCTGATTGGGTGTTTCCTGATAACCGTACAGATGTAGATAATATTAAAAAGACATATAAAAGATATATTACTATGGCAAAAAATCTTACTTTTCTTTACAAATTGCTAGCCGAACATAAAAGTCAGTAAAAAAAATGAAAAAAAAATTATCCAGAAAAATGAAGCATTAGTTAACATCAGGAAACATAAGGAAACATCAGGAAACATTCTTTTAAAAAAAAGGAATGTTTTTTGGCTAAATAGTTTCCCTTTTATTTGTTTTATTTATGAACATTAGTTGTTACTCTGACTCCTAAGAATACAAAAAAAATATTCAGAAGGAGCATTGTAATGCAATACCTACTAGTAAAAGACGTCAAGTCACGTTATAACCTATCCATCAGCACATTATACAACTGGATAAGTAAAGGATTATTCCCCCGACCGGTAAAAATAGGACCACGTGCCGTACGTTGGAAACTTTCTGATCTTGAAGAATGGGAACAGTCATTAGGAAGGCAAGTATGAACCAGGAAATAACACAAAAACATACTGTATCAACTGCTATTAACGATCGCTTTATTCGCTGGAAAGAGCTTAAGACTATCGTACCGCTAAGCCGTGACAGGATAAGAGTACTTGAGAATGAAGGACGATTCCCAAAACGCCGCAAACTAGGCACAAATTCCATAGCATGGTTAGAGTCCGAAGTTTTGGAATGGTTGAATACAAGAGTATAAGTCAGAAATAAAAAAACCCATCCAGGCGGATGGGTATCAATACTAAACATGAGATTTTTATTATGAAGCATAATACATATAAAATCGAGCTTTGTTTATATGCCTTTCTTGAAGTTGGTACTTATGGTTTACACCAGATAGAAATATCTGCCCAATCTACTGCCTACAGATTCAAATATCAGCCAGGTGAATTCTGGAGTAGTTGCTTACATTCAGATGTTTCAGTAATTACCAAAAAAGGAATAAAAATAGAACGACGTATAGACCCATTTAAAGCGCCTAACCGTTTTAGATCAAACTATAAGCGTTTTTCGTTGCCTAATCGGGCAGAGGCTATAAAAGCTTTAAAGATACTTAATAAATACAGAGTAGACAGAGAAGAAGAATTCTTAAGTTGTGATGTGGCTGCCATGCTATTAACCCAATTCCCGGAACAAAGGTCATAGCATGAACAGGGAACAATACGATGCCGTGAAGCATGGATCAAAAGGAGAATGGTCAAACATACTTCAAGAGCTTGCCGGGCTTAATGACTTGCAAGTGAGTATTAAAACCAGAAGTACAGGAACATCCTGTCCTATATGTGGTGGTACAGATCGCTATAGCTTCAAAAATATAGAGGATGGTAGTTGGGCTTGTCGCAAGTGTGGCGGGGGTGATGGCTGGGAAATGCTGAAAAGAGTTAAGCAATGGGACTTCTCTACAGCAAACAAAAATGTAGGTCATTGGTTAGGTATCATTAATGATGATACAGACTTTACGAATATCACACAAAAGAGTATAGACAGACAAAAATTACAAAAGCAGCAAGAGATAAAAAATACGACAAAAGCCAAAAGTAGTGAAACATTTTTCTGGGATAATGCAAAACAGTTAGAATGTCACCCATGGACTGAACATAAAAAATTATCTATTCAAAGTCGTGTTTTATGTAAACAATCAGGAGACAAGCTATTAATTCCTATATTTAATCCGGCTGGAGAAAGGATCAGTCACCAATCGGTAGCACTTAATCCTAATGACAAATATGATAAACGATTTTATTCTGGTGTTCCCGTTGCTGGTGGGCTGTTAGGAATTGGAAGCAGTAGCCAACCTGAAAGTATTTTAATTACCGAGTCATTCGCTGATGGTGACGCAGCTTTACAGCTTGCCGGAAACCATGATCATAAAGCTATATGTGCCTTTAGTGCCACAAACATTCCAGCGGTAGCCAGGTATGCCAACAGTAAGTATCCGAACAGCAAAATATTAATTTGCGCTGATAATGACGACGCAGGACGTAAAGCAGTACAAAAGGCACAAGAGTTAGTTTCTGATATTCTTGTGAGCTTCCCACCATCCGGAAAGGATTGGTCAGAGTACTTTTTATCAGGTGGTAAGAAATCACCAGTGATGAATTGTGAAGAGCAAAATCAACACAAAGAAACATTTGAGTTACGCATCGGTTCAGAGGGGTATGATACTTGCTACGAATGTCTTATTAAGGACTATCTGCCATCTGATAGTTTTGGCGTTGTCTATGGTTCACCGGGGAGTTATAAGTCATTCCATGCTGTTTCATGGGCAGCGAGTATAGCTACAGGAAGAGATTGGAATGGCAAAAAATGTACTAAAGGTACAGTCATATACATTGTTGGTGAAGGTGGTAGTGGTGTACCCAGGCGTATAAAAGGTTGGGAAGTAGAATATAATAACAATAACACAATATCTAATTTATTCACCATTCCTCAACCTGTTTTTATCAGTAATAATCAGCAAATAGATACAATGATAGAGACTATCAAAGAGGTAGAAAGACGGACACGTACAAAAGTTACAGCTGTATTTATAGATACTTTAGCGCGTTGCTTTGCTGGTGCCGATGAAAATAAAACTGCAGATATGAATATGTTTATATCCGGATGTGACAAAATCAAAACACAAACCGGAGCAAGCATAGTTGTTATTCACCATTCCGGGAAAAATGATGATGCCGGAGCACGAGGTTCATCAGCGTTAAGAGCAGCGGCAGACTTTGAGTTTAAAATAAGCCGACCTGACGGCGAACACTATTACGTGCTCAAGCAAACAAAAGCAAAGGATTCAGATGAACAGGAAGCTGTAGCTTTTGATATGGCAAAACAATTCTTGTTTACCGATAAAGATGGTGATGAGGTTGTTACACTGGTACCAAGTGTAAAAGGTAGAGAACCACCAAAAGAAGATGAGCTACCCAAGGTTAATAAACTAACAGGCAACCATGAAGCAGTATGGCAAGCTGTAAGATCACGACAAGCTAGAAAAGAAACTACCAACAAAAGAATAATTTTTGATGACCTGAAAGCACAAGGACTGAACATTAAAAATTTTTCACGCTGGGTAGATAAACTGGTTAATGATGGTATCTTAGGCAAATCTAAAAATGGAGATTTATACAGCAAGGTTAACTGATAAAATTCAAATTCCTCACTCACTTTCTATATATATACACAAGTGAGTGAGCAATTAAACATGGCTTTCAGTAAAAATATTCCCATCCGGGAAAAGAATATTTGAAATCGGTTAATCAGACAGGGTAGGGCAGGTTAAATCGCTAAAGTATACGGCAGTAGACTTACCCGCTTAAGTTTTTAATCAAAGACAACAAATAAGGATTTTACCCATGTTGTTACTCTTAGATTACACCATAGTTAACTGATAAGATTCAGCTCCTCACTCACTTTCTATATATATATACACAAGTGAGTGAGCAATTAAACAATGTCATAAGATACTGTATGAGTTACTACAGATAAAGTTCTTAATTGAGTGTTTCCTGTAGTAATCAGGTAATCACAGATGACTTTGAATTTTAGGAACACAGGAAGGAACACAAACAAGTATCGTTAAATTATTAATCCTTATATAACAATGACAAAGCACTGCAATTCGAATGACTGTCCCGCTTGAAGTCTGTACCGAAAGATAACCTGCTCCTCAAAGCCCATAATCCGTTTAATATCTGTAATCCGTATATCCTGCAGCAAAACACCACATCTTATGTATGTCTGTTTTCTTTACATATTAAAGAATACCAACTACCCTGCTTCTTTTTATGATCAATAATAAATTTGAGCAATTTTAAAAACGACTAAATCATAACGACTCAAATCAATTATTCACAAAAATTGCTCATGCGCTTATACCGGATATACAAATGAAGTTACTTGCAAGCTCAATACTTATTATTAATGCCTGGCGCTTATTTCATGCAAAAAATTTTACAACGTCTCATTTAGGCAGACCTGCTTGTTTTTCCAGATTGTGCAAGACTATAAAAAGCTTATCCTGTTGCTTATGTCTGTTATTGCTATTTTTTTGCCCACACTCTTTTGCTTCTAACCCCGATACCTTGAATACCCTGTGTGAACTTTTAAAAAAAGGGGATGCGATGGCTGCTGAACAATTAATGCAGGCTGAAAGTATTGATATTAACATGAAATTACATGTAAAATCCGGCGAAACTGATGATTATATGACACCCCTTATGATTGTTGTGCAGCGTGAATATACCGCTTTTGCAGAAAGCCTTCTCAAAAGAGGTGCCGATATAAATGCACAAAATAATGCAGGTTATACAGCTTTAATGTATGCCGTAGTCCAGGGATTTACACACATCGTAAAACTCCTTGTAAATCATCACGCCGATCTGAATATAAAGGATAATAATATTGCTACCGCATTGATGTATGCAATAGTCGGAAAGCGTGTTGAAATAGCAATTTTTCTAATAGATAACGGTGCTGATCTGAGTTTGCAAGATTCTAGCGGTTATACAGCTTTAACGTACGCAGCCGCACAGGGACAAGCAGAAATTGTAAAACATTTGCTCAAGATGAAGGCTGCTATAGATATGCAAGAACCGAATGGTCAGACACCTTTAATGATAGCAGCAGAGCGTCATCCAGACATCGCAATACTCCTGCTTGAGATGGGCGCAAATCCAAATATAACCAGGTCGAATGGTCCGACTGTTTTAATGTACGCAATACTAAGAAAAAAGATACCCCTTATAAATGCGCTTGTTGCCCATGGAGCAAATCTAAATGTGCCGGATAAATTTTCTGGTTTTACGCCTTTAACAATGGCGGCAGCAACAGGACTCACTGAAATCGTATACCTGTTTATAAAGCATAAAGCTAATATAAATCTGCAAGATAATGATAATAATACAGCCCTGATGTGCGCAATATCCGGCAGACATACTGAAATTGCAAATTTCCTGATCAACGAAGGAGCTGATTTAAATTTAAAGAACGATCAGGGTCATACAGCTTTAATGATTGCAGCATCAAGTGAACAAACAGAAATTGTAAAAAATCTGATCGAAAAAGGAGCAAGTTCAGATAGTTGACATCCTCCTTAAAGGCTGTCTTTCATACACAGATGCTTAAATAAACATCAGGAGGATTTTAACAGACAAGCCTTTGTTTATGAAAGACAGCTGAAGGACGAGGTTTTACTGTACTTGATAAAATACAAGTGGTCATACAGCCCTGACCAGAAACACTAACCCGCTTAGTATGTCTGTTTTCTTTACATATTAAAGAATACCAACTACTCTGCTTCGCTTTATGATCAATAATAATTTTTAGCAATTTTAAAAACGATTAAATTATAACTACTCAAATCAATTATTCACAAAAATTGCTTATACACTTACACCGGATATACAGATGAAGTTACTTGCAAACTCCACATTTATTATTAATGCCCGGCGCTTATTTCATGCAAAAAACTTTGTAATTCCTCATTCAGGTAGACCTGCTTTTTTTTCCAGACTCTGCAAAACCATAAAAAGCTTATCCTGTTCCCTGTGTCTGTTATTACTATTTTTTTGTCCATACTCTTCTGCTTCTAATGCCTCTAACCCCGACACCCTAAAGATCCTGTTTACACTTTTAAAAAAAGGGGATGCAATGGCTGCTGAACAATTAATGCAGGATGAAAATATTGATATTAACGTAAAATTATATATAAATCCCGGCGAGACTGATAATTATATGACACCTCTCATGATTGCCGTATGGTGTGAATGTAGCGCTTTTGCAGAAAGTCTTATCAAAAGAAGTGCTGATATAAATGCACAAGATAATGCAGGTTATACAGCTTTAATGTATGCCGCATCCCAGGGGTTTACAAAAATCGCACAACTCCTTGTAAGTCATCAGGCTAATATCGATGTACAGAATCAAAATAATGTTACCGCACTGATGTTTGCAATACTCGCAAACAAAGTTGAAACTGCAGTTTTTCTGATAGATAGCGGCGCTGATCTGAATTTGCAAAATACTCACGGTTATACAGCTTTAATGTTCGCAGCCGAAGAGGGACTAACAGAAATTGTAAAATATCTGCTTAAAATGAAGGCTGCTATAGATATGCAAACATTAGATGGTCGGACACCTTTAATGATAGCAACAAAGTGTCATCCAGACATCGCAATACTCCTGCTTGACATGGGAGCAAATCCAAATTTAACACAGTCAGATGGTCTGACTGTTTTAATGTGTGCAATAATGAAAAAGAAGATACCCGTTATAAATGCGCTTGTTACTCATGGAGCAGATCTAAATGTGTCGAATAAATGTTACAAATTTACGCCTTTAACAATGGCAGCATCAACAGGACTCGCTGAAGTCGTATACCTCCTTATAAAGCATAAAGCTAATATAGATCTGCAAGATAATAGTGATAATGATACAGCCCTGACATCCGCAATATCTGCCAAACATTTTGAAATTGCAAATTTTCTGATTGATGAAGGCGCTTGTTTAGATTTACAGAATAATACAGGTCATACAGCTTTAATGATTGCAGCATCGTACGGACAAACGGAAATTGTAAAAAAGCTGGTTGCAAAAGGAGCAGGTTTAGATATAGAAGATACATGTAATCATACAGCCCTGACGCATGCAATATCCGGTAAACGTGTTGAAAGTGCAATTTTCCTGATTGATAGTGGAGCTGAGTTAAATTTGCGCAGAGTGCTTGGCTATACACCTTTAATATTTACAGCATGGACCGGACAAACAGAGATTATCATGCACCTGATCAATAAGGGAGCAGATGTAAATGCAACAGATGCAAGTGAAAAAGAGACAGCTTTAACATATTATCTGGTATCTGGAGAAAAAGATTTTGCTGATACTGTAAAATTTATGTTAAAGAAAGGTGCTAAGTTTGATATAAACGATCCCGCTCATATGAGTGCTTTAAAAGTAGCATTCCACAGATTAAGTGAAACAACCTCTGAATTATGTGGCTTTGATGTCTTGTTAATATTAAGCTCTCTTTTAAAAATAAACGACACAAACCATTATTATGTAGTGACATCTAAGGATGGAGAAAAGAGTCTTACTCTTGCGCAAAAACAAGGTAGGTCAGTTCATCATCATATTTTAATCAGAGATCTGTCCGTATTGAAACAGATAAGATCGCTTCTTCCACTTACGAATGCTGTACAACATACCATAAGAGAAACTTTTAACCCTGACATTTTAAACGAAACACTACCTGTTTACGTTATTGACAGAATTAAAAATCAAACGCATATGTCATTAAAAACCCGCATTGAGATAGATCGGCTTTTAAAAATGGAAAACACACCAAATGGCAGATTACCAGATCCGGAAAATCTTATCAGAAGCTTACAAAAGTTATCTTGTGATGATTTCTCAATTAAAGACTGATATGTAAGACCTTTTCCTTTAGGGCTACCTCTTCGTCACATTTTTTAGATACTAACTTTTATCTTGGCAGGTTGCATGCTACTGAATATCCAGCCTTTTTGACATAAAACCGTGAGCTGAGCTTGTCGAAGCCCAGAGGTCAAAAGCAGCTAGGCTTCGACAAGCTCAGCCTACAGCGTATTAAGTAAAGACTGGTATATTCAGCAAAAAATAAACCTGTGAACTATTTTTTATGTGATTTGTATTTAAAAATTCTATACAGATACCTTATATTTTTATGCAAGATATTACACTGCTTCAGATAAAGCTTTTTATGATTTTTTGGCTAGTGTTATTTAAGTTACGAGACAGTTGAATAAATGTTACAATGCATAAAAATATAAATACTTTCTACAGGAGTTATGTATGTTAAAACGCACTAAAATCGTTGCAACATTAGGTCCTGCATGCAATTCCGCAGACCAGTTGAGTGCACTTGTTTCTGCCGGAGTTGATGTTGTTCGTCTTAATTTTTCGCATGGAAAACCTGAAGAACATAAGCAGCGAGCGCACCTGATAAGAAGCATTGCAGCACAGCAAAATAAACACGTTGCTATCCTGGGCGATCTGCAAGGTCCCAAGATTCGTATCTCCCAATTTAAGGATAAACAGGTCATCCTAAATCAGGGAGAAGATTTTACTTTAGATGCAGGTATGGATGCCACACAAGGTACTAATAAAAAGGTTGGTATTACCTATGAAAATTTGATTCATGACTGTAAACCCGGTGATGTTTTATTACTTGATGATGGACGCATTACCATGGAGGTTAAGTCAAAAGAACAGAGTCGATTGCATTGCATCGTGCTACAGGGTGGTACTTTATCTGATAATAAAGGCATTAATCTCAAGGGGGGCGGATTATCTGCATCAGCACTGACAGATAAAGATAAAGAAGACATAAAATTAGCGGTTCAGATTGGTGTGGATTATCTGGCTATCTCTTTTGTTAGAAGTGTTGATGATATTAACCTGTGTCGCCAGTTACTTAAGGATGCCAGTAAAGAAATCAATATCCTTACTAAAATAGAACGGGCTGAAGTTGTTGCTTCTCAGGAAAAGCTAGAAGCTATTATCAAAGCATCTGATGCGGTTATGGTTGCCCGGGGTGATTTGGGTGTAGAGATTGGAGATGCTGAACTGGTTACCGTACAAAAAAATACGATTGCTACCGCCAGACGTCTTAATAAACCAGTTATAACTGCAACTCAAATGATGGAATCAATGATTTACAATGCTCTGCCTACTCGTGCCGAAGTGTTTGATGTGGCGAATGCCATTCTTGATGGCACTGATGCAGTGATGTTGTCAGCAGAGACTGCAACAGGTAACTGTCCGCATGGTGTTGTATCAGAGATGCATCGAATCATATCCAGCACTGAAAAGCAGATGAGAGAAGTGCCCACATTAACAATACCGCATTTACCAGAAGTATTATTAACTGCCAACGATGAAACTATTGCAGTAGCTGCTATGTATGCAGCAAACCATCTGAAAGATGTCAAAGCTATTGTTTGTCTTACAAAAACAGGTCAGACAGCACTATGGATGTCGCGCATTAACTCTTTTCTTCCTGTTTTTGCTTTTAGCCGATTTGAACAGACTTGTCGCCATATGACATTGTATCGTGGTGTTTATTCACTTAAATGGGATGTATCTCCGGATACCGATGAAAAAACCAGAGAAAAGGTGATCTCTGATTATTTAACAAGTGCCGGTTTTAAAAAAAATGATAAAATTATTTTAACATTTGGCGGGCGTCACCAGTCCACTAACACATTGAAAATCATGATATTGTAAGCTAAAAATTTTGAGCCGAAAGCTTCTGTAGCTCCGTAGTATCAGCATACTCTTATACACATATATGAGTATCAGTCAGAACCGTATCGTTTTAACCGGACTCTGCCAAAACAAGATTATACCTGACAAGAAGCTTTGTCAGGTCTTGAGACATGCGCTGTTCCCGACTTATGTGATCTGACGCCTCAATCTCTGCCCCTGCTTTTACTTTTATCTCTGACTGTTTTTCTGTTGCTGTCTGTTGCTTTGTTACAGGGCTGGTAACACATGATTGATCTTCTTTCTTTGCCTGATGTTGTTGCAACAGCAAAGCTTGTAACTGATCCATTTTGAAACCGAGGTTATCCCTTTCGGGATTATCTCTTTGTTGTAACTGGAGAGCGTGTACTTGTTCAGTATAATCTTTCATAACTGCTATTAGCTCAGTTAGTGCAGCGTTATTATTGTTTATGCTTCCTGTGACAGCGTCTAGAGCAGGCTCTGCTGGTTTCTGTGGTAACTCTTTTAGCCAGTTGATAAAATTTACAGCGCTCAGTAAAGCTATTATGGAACCAATAACCACTGCACTTACCGGTGGACAAAATATAAAAAGCATTGTATTTGCACCGATACCAAAAACTGCCAAAACTTTTAAAGCTATCTGGAACTTCTTGCTACTGATAGCGCTCTTTACTTTCTCACAAAAATCCTCACAAAAATCCTTGATTACTGATTTTCCTATTTTTGAATCAGTAGTACCTTCACTAACTTTAGCTTGTGTCATGAATTTTTCATTGTCTGGAGCTTTGGTTGACGTTTCCATACTCGAATTTACAAACACCTTTTTTTCTTCGATCGTCATAACTCTACTCTCCAAAACAAGTCTCACTTCAGAGTTTTTTCAACTCAAAAATAAAAAATATCTTTGTTAATGTATTAATTGTTATGTTGCACCCGTATTATTCAAATATCGTTTAAAATAAAAATAACACACAGAAAGTTAATAATATTTAATAAGTAAAACGTATTTTTTGTAACTTTCTTCCAATTGTATTTAGATGATACAAAAAATGTAAAACATCAATACCTTGCTATTTGTTTTATATTAAATATTAGGCTTAGGGTTGTTCTGTGAAGAATTATTTTTTTTTCAGATAACAGATGCTTTTCTATATCTTATTACTAAAAGAAAAAGAGATAAAAAAGCAACAACTTTATGTAAAGCAGAGCAGTTAAATAAAAAGACTCAAAATTATCTTTACCACCCAAAAAAGTTTGCTAAGAATACAGCAGGAAAAACATCTTGTTCCAGGGTCTGTTGATGTCTTTATGGTTCACTAAGTCAAATGACAAAACATCAACAGCCCCTAATTTAACCCCAGCTCAGAGTTTTTGATTTAATAAAAATCCTTATTTAACAAATAGATAACACTGAAAAGCTGTGTCATCCCGGTAGGAATTGCCGGAATCCGGCAACAGGGAGATTATGTTTTTGCGATAATTATCTTTAATGCATTCCCGCCTTTGCGGGAATGACGACATATTTTTGAAAATAATGACATAAAACATAGTATATTGTGGCAAAAAATCTGCGAACCAGAGTTAATTTATTATTTCTAAATCCTTTTGCAGGCTGTTGATTTTTATTCACATCAGCATTAAAGACCACATTAAATATAATATGTCCAGCTGCAGTTTTGCTTTTTGATACATAATCTTTTTTAATCCGGTATTTTGGGTCAGAACGCTTTTTTAGCTGGGTTATACTGACATTTTATCAGTTGTTATAATTTGATAATTTGGAGCAGCAACATCTAAAATTTTAACCCTGAAAAGTAGCGTTTTGCCTGCCAGCGGATGATTAAAATCCACTGTAACCTGAGAACTGTTAAAAGCAGTTATTATCCCGGGTAATGTCTGAGTGTTTTGCCCTTCAAACATAATTATTAAGCCTTTTTCAAGTTTATGAGTAAACTTGCTTCGGGGTATAACATGAATATTTTGTGAGTTATACTGACCAAAAGCTTTATCTGGCGGAATAACAAAGGTTTGCTCTGCTCCTGTGGATAAATTCAAAAGACAAGATTCGAAATATTCAAACAAGCTTCCATCTCCAACAGTGAGCTCAGCAGGTTTTCCTCTGAATGTACTACTAATTGTCTTGTTTTCATCCCGCAGCACCATAGAGAAATGTAATTTTATGCGACACCCTTTAGAAATCAACATTATTAAATTTTCCCACCATAAAAAATAGTTATTTTTCAAAGGTAATTTTTAAAACAAGCAAAATAGCTCCTGTTGTAATTGCAACATCAGCAATATTAAATGCAGGGAAATACCAATTTTCATAATGAAAAAGAATAAAATCAATAACATGACCATGTATGATTCTGTCCAGCAAGTTTCCAATAGCACCACCTAAAACCATTGCTGCTGCAACAGGCTTGATAATATGCTGCTTTGGGCTATGTCTCATCCAGCTTAACAGTAAAAAGCTGACTAAAAATGCAATAATAATGAAAAACCATCGCTGCCATCCGGAGGCTGTGTTAAGAAAACTAAACGCTGCCCCTTTGTTATGTAAAAGAGTAAAGTCAAGCCATGAAGTTACAAACTTATGTTCGTGCAAACGCAAATGAACAGATGCAATATATTTACAGATCTGATCTGCAAAAAGAATGACAGTAGTTATCCACAACCATCGAAATGCACGTAAATTATATTTGAGCATAAATTATTTCCATTTTTTGGATAAATGCGGGAAAAAACAGCCAGTCCACAACCATAATACAAAAAAAAGTAAAAATACTGATTTTATATTCAGTTTAAAAACAGGGTAATTTAAAGAGCCTGCATAGTAATTTTGCCATGAAAATACCCTCGCTTTGATCTGTTTTGTGTGTATAGTTTAAAAATCTGTTAATAACACATTGCTGTGTATGTAGGGTATTATTGTCACCTGAATAGAATATATCTGGCATTTTTAAATTACCGCCCTGTTGGCATATTGATTAAATTTTTATTTACTTTTTTGTTAGGTCTATTATACCAATGTTTTTCAACAAACTTTAAAAAATCAAAAAGTAAAAATTTAATTTATTAAGCTTGCAAATCATAACATGAAGACAAGGTTATTTTTGAGTGATTACAGGTGGTGTTGCCCGGCATTTTTAATTAAACAACCGTAGCAGGAATTTATGTATGAAAAAAGTGACAAACAAGCACTTTACAGGCAAAATATAGCTTTTAAATTTTGGTTGTCTGGTGCATTATGCGTCTTGTAATTCTTGACAGAGACGGAGTTATTAACGAAGACTCTGACTATTATATTAAATCTGCCGACGAATGGCGCCCCATTCCCGGTAGTATACAGGCTGTTGCCCGCCTGACATGTGCTGGTTTTACTGTTGCTGTGGCAACCAATCAGTCGGGTATTGGGCGTGGACTTTTTGATCTGAATGCGCTGGACGAGATGCATCATAAACTTACGACCTTAGTCAATGCGGCAGGTGGAGAAATTGCCAAAATTGCTTATTGTCCACACCATCCTGATGACCGGTGTGACTGTCGCAAGCCCGCTACTGGTCTGGTAAAACAAATAGAAAAAGAGC
This sequence comes from Endozoicomonadaceae bacterium, assembly GCA_026710285.1. Lineage (GTDB taxonomy): Bacteria > Pseudomonadota > Gammaproteobacteria > Pseudomonadales > Endozoicomonadaceae > JAPORK01. The sequence continues at coordinate 23,880 of JAPORK010000342.1, forward strand.
TGCTTATCTCTGCTAAACATGCATGGCTGGTTGGGGATTCCCTTAAAGATATTCAGTTAGCACAATCCTGTGAATGTAAACCGGTTTTAGTGTTAACGGGTAAAGGAAAAAAAACATTTTTACAGCTTAAAGAAAACAAAAGCCTGCAAGAGACTCTGGTTTTTCCAGATTTAGCAGCTTTTGCAAATGCTATTACCTAAAGGAAAATTTATGACCTGTTTTTATTGGTTACGAACAATAATTTTTTATATCGTTTTTGTTTTATGGACAGCGCTTTGGTGTACCTGGGTTATGCTGACAGTGTATGCTGTACCTGTGCACAGCCGTCAAACTTATTCTGCTGCCACTTATGGTTTGGTTGTTGCATGGATGTGCCGCTTAATTTGTGGTATTCGCTGGCGTATTGAAGGAAAAGAGCATATTCCTGATTCCCCCTGTGTTGTTGCATCCAACCATCAGTCTACGTGGGAAACATTTTATTTACAGTTACTGTTTACGCCACAGGCTACGATAACAAAAAAAGAATTACTCAAAATTCCTGTTTTTGGGTGGGCTTTTCGAACATTAAAACCCATTGCAATTGATCGCGGAGATCCCCGGCGGGCTATGCGTCAAATACATCAGCAAGGAATGAATGCATTAAAAAATCAGTACTGGGTTGTTATTTTCCCTGAAGGAACACGCTATAACTGGCCTGAAATAGGTCGTTATACAAGAGGGGCAGCAACGCTGGCAGCAAATGTTGATGTTCCCATCTTGCCGATAGTGCATAACGCCGGATGTTTCTGGCCAAATAAAAAGTGGTTAAAAAAACCCGGCGAAATTATTATGCGCATAGGTCCCCCGATTAATACAAAAGAACGTTCAGCAAAAGAAATTAATGATGAATTGGAAAACTGGACAAAGACAAATATGCTTTCTGCATCTGATACAACAGGTTGTGCATCTGAAGAGACCTGAACAGAGCAAAAATTAGTTTAACGTGCTTTATATGCATCAATACTTCGGACAGTTTTTAAAAATCTACCATGCATTAAACTGTAGCCCATTGATTGTTGAGTGTATTTTTTACAGCAGGATAAAAACTAAATACTTTTAAAATCAACAACTTACAAAACTGTCCGAAGTGTTGATGCATCATGTAATTTGAATATACAATTTCTTTGTTATAGGGTTCCATCAATCTCTTCTGAAATGCTGTAACTATCTGATTATTCTAAAATTTACCCTGCTTATGCGCTTATGCTTCTATGTTCTTGTATTTGGAGCACCCTTAAGAAAATCCGGAACAAAATTAGCAATAAAGGGATCTCTGAGCGCTTCTTCTGCTGTAGGGCGTTTTTCAGGGTTATGATCACACATCTGCTCTAAGAGGTTTGTGAGTTGTTTTATTTCATGCTCATTAAGTGAACCTTTGAGATTTTCCTGAAGCGCTTTTGCTCTTTTTTCAATAAAGGCAGCTTGGTTTTTTGGATCTGAAATATGTTGATACTGATTATCTAGCTGAGCTGTAAGAAAATCATCCGTAGTGCACATATCATCACTCTCTGTAAGTCCTGTCAACAGCATTGTAAAAGTCATTCCAAGACTATAAATATCTGATTTCTCAGTTGGTTTATGATCACTATCATTTATATATTTTGATAACACTTCAGGAGCTATGAATGCAAGGGTACCAGAAAACACAGGGTTGGTTTCATTCATATTTATAGCGCTACCCAGGTCAATGACAGTTAATCTTCCATCTGGTTTGGTTACGAGATTATCTGGTTTTATATCTCTGTGTAAGATGTTGTGTTGGTGTAAATGATTCAACCCTTTCAATGCTTGCTGTAAAAAGCCCTTAATTAACTTGCCAGGTAAAGGAGGTTGTCCCGGAACATGCACCAGGCGTTTTAATGCTACTCCGCCATATGGAGAATAAGTAATTATAGTAGTTCCCATTTTATTAATGGTACCAGGTTCGTTTGGATTCTCAGATACATAACGAGCAACATTTCCATGAGGTAATATTTGCTTCATGATCTCTATTTCTTGTTGGGCAGTATCACTATAATCCTGTTCCTTAGTTATCAGCATGGCTGAACCCTTGCCAGAAAAAGCCTCACTGATAGAGCCAAAGGAACCTGTCGCAAGACCTTTTCCTCTCGTCATATGCTCCTTATCCATATGTGATGCCTCTTTGAACAGTTTTTGTGCCTCATTGCTTTGTGTCTGTTCAACCTTATCATCTTTATCGCTACTTTTAGAAGAAAAATCAAACAGTTGTTGGCTCCTGAGTAATTTTTTTGCTCTTTCTTGCTGATTGTTACCGGCGGGATATTTTCGTGCCATTTTCTTCCAGGGATTAAGATTCAACTGCTGGAATTTGTACTTCATTTTCATTACAATTTTGTAAAAAAAACCCTTTCCTTCATTCTGATTACGCAGCTTGCCTTTAGAATGAGTCGGTGCACTATACCCAACTTTTTTCATGCTTCACTCTCCCGGTACAACTAATATTTCGTCTATAACAATAGGAATTTAGAAGAATTGTTAAAGACACCTGACAAAAAATAGAAACTGTTGAATTTGATAGGCTTTGTTGTCGTAGATTTTTTTGCAAACAATCTGACTGTGAATTCTGAAAATATTTCTCCGTAGCAGCAATTGATGAAAGCGATCAAAGTGTTGACTCAAAAGAAATTTACATTCCGATAAGATAATACAAAAGCTTTTAGGTTTTAAAGCTTATAAAATATAAAAATGGTCCGGAACGTTAGTAGGCTGTATATTTTATCTTATGAGGAATCAATCATAAGATTTACTCATTACATTTAAATAGTATGAACGATCTTACCTGAAAATGTCACCTAAATGTTAAAGGAATCACATTTATTTTAATGACTGATATTACGCAGCACACACCTCAATATTCCTAAGTTTATCAAAGGCTTGCTTGACAAGCATTATGTACAATTTTGTCTTAAAGCAAAATGGTTCATTATATCACTCTGGGATCTGGCGGATTTTTGGACCTTAAGCTGGTTGTTTCACCATTGATTGGTTCGATCATCGCAATTCCTCTCGGAACCTGCATGCTTCATCTCTTCTGCGAACAGTTGATCAAACGAATCACCTGTTCACTCATTTTGATTGCGTTCATCCACTTGCTCATCAACGCTGTGTCGTTGCCCCATCAGATACTTCAATAATTACGGAGTGAGCAAGATCTTCGGCGCCCGCACCTGACCTGAAGACAGGCGCTCGAAGCATTTGGATCCATGATCCAATTTCGCCTCTTCAAACCAATCGAGTGTTCCAAGTCGTCCATCCATCAGCGCATTTACGGTGTCTTTAAAGTCACTCATTGTATAGGTATAACTTCCTGTGACTCGAATCTCTTGCAAAGTCATGCGGCGGATATCAATTCCTGCTTCTGAATCGCCAAGACCGATATGCACCAACGATCCACCCGGTTTTAAAATACGACTGGTCAGTTCACGTGTTGGGCGAATCCCGACGGCATCAATCACTGCGTCTATATCATCAGATAAAGCCTGTGATGCGCCATCTGAGTCGATGCATTGGAAACCAGCTGCAATCGCAGTCTCACGACGACCAGGATTTTTCTCAATCATCATCACAGGCTCAATCCCTAATGCCCGACATGAGAGCGCTGCTCCCAGACCGACTGCACCTCCACCGATCACAACAATCTTTAACTCGGCTAAATATGACAGACACATCCGCTCAACAAGTCGGGCAGCATGCCATCCACAAGCGATTGGTTCTGATAGTGCAGCTTGTTGCAAATCAACAGTTGCCGGCAACTCAATCACATTTCGTTCCGGAATTGAGAACATCTCTGAAAATGCGCCAGGACGTGGCGGCATCGAAATAATCTGTCGTTCCGGGCATAAGTTTTCCTCACCTTGAATGCATGCGGCACATTCACCGCAGGTTACTAGAGGATTCACAACAACTGGTGTCATGCATTGTTGATCGATCCTGTATCCAGAAACCTCGTGTCCTAACACCAATGGTGGCGGGCGTCGCTCATCGTGCCCATGATAGGCATGAAGATCAGACCCACAGATACCAACCGAATGCACCTGAATCAGTGCGTCACCGATATTTGTTAATGGCTCACCGACGTCTCTGATCGTCAGTGTGTGATTACCTTCGTACACTAATGCCTTCATTTCGCCGTAAATCCCCCATCGACGTATAACAGTTGCCCTGTCACATAAACTGATGCATCTGAACTTAAGAATAAGAGAGGACCATCCATATCACTCATCTGACCGTTTCGACCGATACAGGTCTGATTTGCGAGCTTTGTGATAGCTTCTTGATCGTCAAACACAGGTGCAGTCAACTGCGTTGGGAAAAACCCTGGCGCCAGAGCATTGGTATTCACTCCATACGCTGACCAAGCTTCAGCCATGGCGCGAGTCATTTGAGCGACTCCGCCTTTGGTTACACCATATGCAAGACCGTTCTTAAAGGCACGCTCACTTTGCAAGGATGCAAAGTTGATAATGCGACCAAATCCCCTGGCTTTCATGGCAGGCACGAGCGATTGTGCAAGGAAAAAAGGGGCTGTCAGATTAAGCGTCACAGTGGTTGCCCAATCCTCTGTTGACGTTACATCTGCGTGTTTACGTAAATTTACGCCAGCAGCATTGATCAGGATATCAGGTGCTCCAAAGTGATTGGTCACAGTCTGCGCAAGTTCCGTCCAGTTCTGTTCCTTTGATAGATCAGAACTGATAAAAGCCGACTGTGCACTCTTTAAGCACGCTGAAAATTCTCCAACCGAGCGTGACAAACCGATCACGCAAGCGCCCTGGTCATGCAACACCTGAGCGCAATGCGCACCAAGACCGCTTGAAGCACCTGTCACCAGCGCAACCCGGTCTTCCACGGAGAATAGGTTATGCATTCTCAGTACCGGTCAAATCAAAAGTCTCTTCAGAGAAAAACTTCTGGGGACGAATATCGGCTGACTGAGCATGTGCTTCCATCCTCTCAAGACGAGAAATGCGCAGAGCGACCGCTGCCAACGGTCTCATCGCATCTTTGTTTGACCGCTGCCAAGTCACGAGTTTCATGTATTTATGGATAGGAAAACCGCCGGTGTATTTTGCCGCAGCGGAAGTTGGAAGAACGTGATTAAGACTTGACGCCTTATCACCAAATGCAGTTATTCGATTACTTTTGAGGGAAAAAATAAAATGTTTATTTAGGCTTAGATGCACAAAGCTCATATTATCAGATGAAGAAAACCCGCTATCTGCAAGAACATAGCGATATTTCAGCTGATTATCGGTGCATATTGTCAACATTTGTTGCATTAATTGGTTTTTAGTTATTTTATTTTTCTTCTTTTATTTTTTTGTTGCAATATCAGAATATGCGACAGACTTTTTTATTAACGCAAAAGCTACCAGAATTTTTATATCGTCTGACGAGTACAACATATTGAGAATATTATAGCAGCGGTCATCTAAAAAGTTACAAACCTCTCACCAAGAAGTTTCTTATAGTAATATTCGCTTTGGTTATCAAGCTTATTGATATCGATTTACAAAGGGATTTGCTGAATATCAATGCCATTTTCCCGGACAAACTGTGTTAATGCCTGTTGATCTTCTGTGCGATCATAACGCTCTGCATAAACAATACGTTTAACACCTGCTGCAATCAGGTTTTTTGTACACTGTACACAAGGAGAGTGAGTTACATAAGCTGTTGCATTCTCAATGGCAATACCAGTTCTTGCTGCCCAGATAACCGCATTTAATTCTGCATGAATTTCATGTGCATTTGACCACAGGCTATGTGCAGAAGATTTACCTTGTGGAAACTGCTCCGAACAGTTTGTCCACCCTGCTGGTGTTCCGTTAACTCCGGTAGAGAGAATGCGACCATCTTTTACCAACAGACAAGCTACATGTAAAGAAACACATTTTGAAAAAGCGGCCAGCTCTCTGGCCATGCGCAGATAAATCATATCGCTGTTTAGGTTGCTGTCATGCCCCATAATCACAAGTACCAAAACTTTTTGTTAGTGTAAATATCTGTATGCTATCTCTTCACCGCAATGACAGTATGTGAACGATGAGATCATTATCACAATGTAGCCGAATGTTTTTTCCCTGTCAGCCGAACCCAACCTTCTTTTAAAACCGGCGGATCCATCGCAAACCATGGCTGATATGCTGCTATTACTGCTTCTGTCTGATCATTAAGAATGCCAGATAAGACAATATCTCCTCCCGGTTTAATTAAACTGGTCAGAGAAGGAGCTAGCTCTGTTAACGGACCGGAAAGAATGTTAGCCAGCAAAATATCTGCTTTAGCACCTGTGGGTATATTCTCCGGATAGACTGTTCCAAACTTTTCGGTGGCAACATGGTTACGCTGAGCGTTTTTTTGGCTGGCTTCAAGTGCCTGAGGATCAATATCCACACCTAAAACAAACCGGGCTCCTAGCAGAGAGGCAGCAATACCTAAAATACCTGAACCACAGCCATAATCAATCACATATTTACCGGCTATACAGTGGGCATCTAACCATTGCAAACACAACGCTGTGGTTGCATGACTGCCTGTACCAAAACCACATCCCGGGTCCAGCATTACATTGATAGCATCTGGATCCGGAGGTGTACACCAGCCCGGGCAAACCCAGAGTCTGTTCCCAAACTGCATAGCATGAAAATCGCGAATACACTCTTTTTCCCATTGTTTATCTTCAATGGTCTTTACCAAAGGTTTTATCTGTACCTGTGGTGCTTCGCTGCTGATTGTGGCAATGACCGTATTAATATTAATGTCTTCAGTAAATAGACCTTTAACTTTTGTACCTGTCCATAATGGTGTGCTTCCCGGCGCAGGCTCATAGACGGGTTGATTCTCAGCATCCTGAAAAGTAACTGAAGAAGCTCCACAGCGAAACAGCAGTTCTTCAAGCATGTCACACTGATTGGCACTGGTTATAAGTTCAATTTGAATCCACGACATAAATACAAAATAACCTTTAAAAACTCAAGCTTTCAGGCAGATTAAGCACTTTTGTAATTAATGTCAAAACTATTTTTGACAGATTCAGGTTCAAGATTGTTGCTTACAGTTGCTCTGGTTTCGACTCCGCCTCACCAACGGGTTTGGGGCGTTGTAGGTTACAGATCTTCCTGGTGGCTAAGCCTGTCTCTTAGTCACATTTTTCAGATTCAGTCTTTTACTCTGGCATGTTTGTTTTTTGCTGAATATACCAGCCTTTGCC
>JAPORK010000176.1 GCA_026710285.1 Endozoicomonadaceae bacterium
AGCAATATCTAATCCCTGATTAGCAGGTACTGCTGCTGCAACCACAGGTACACTACCTGCAAGGGCTGTCCCTACTGCCACAGCAACGCCTAATAATATACCTCCAAAGACATAAGCAGACACACCAAGTGTTGCAACAGTTATCAAACAGGATGTAATAGTGCCTTCAAATCGAGCCCATTTTTCATGCAGTGCACTCAGACCCAAAGTGTTGATATAGTTGAACCACTTAAACGTAGATCCAATCCACTTTGGCATATTGCCATCCGGATCACTATTCATTATCGGGTTGTTACTACCAAAACCATAACCACCTCCCGCCGGATCTTCACTAACAAAGTAACGTTGTTGCGGGTTGTACGTTCGGTGTCCTGCGCCTAAAAATTGCCATCCAGTAGCAGGATCGGTTCGTTCTCCATTAAAACCAGTCAGCGGTTGTTGATAAGCAAAAGGTGAGTTTTTATTAATATTCCAGCGCATTCCATAAGGGCTGTAGACACTACGTTGAGTTAGTTGATAGCGGTTATTCATCAAGCCTTTTGTCAATACACTAACCACATCACCTTTATAATTACTTTCATTATACTGCCGAATAACACCATCAATAGCTTTGGCAACCCCCTGATAACCAATAGTATGTGTCGTTTCTTGTGGTGTACTTATTCGCTCATTAATTAAATAGCGACCCTGATAAAAAAGATAACGAATGTCTGAACGACTTTTTTCATATATTTCTCTTCCACTACCATCATAATCATAATAATTCTTTTCCCCGTCAGGTTTAGTCACCTGGGTTATCTGATTAAAAGCATTATATATAATGTGGTTACCTTCTCCGTCAATGGCCATATTTCCAACGATATCATAAATAAAATTATGTGTTGATACCGGCTGATTATTCCATATTGTACTAATATTTTGTAGACGCATTGGCACAGAAGAATTTGTATAATGATACCGAATTATTTTTTTAAGACTTTGGTGTTGTGCTGAACTTTGTAATAATTCGTTTATCTGAGCTATGCGGTTGAGTGGTGTAAAGTAATAATCCTGTCTGGTAATAACAGGAGCTTCCTGCAAACTGGTTTTTGAAAAACCGGTATCTTTTGGACATAAGGGTAACCCTAAAGAGCCACTACAAGTCATTGTAGCTAAATTATTCAATACATCATATTTGTAGTTAAAGGTAGCTTGCTGGTTATTGGTTACCTGATAAATCTTTGTTGTAATATTGTCATTTGCATCATAAGTAAATGACCAGGCTGACAATAATTTACCATTGAGTTTATCTCTGATATTCTTCTGATGACCAAAAGAATCATAAGCAATTTTTCTCTGCATACCACTGCCATAATCAATAGCAACAATGCGGGAAAAATCATCATAATTCAGTGTTGATAAGCGTTCTGTTTTTCCATGATCACGATGATAACGTGTTTCAGTTACTCGCCCTAACCTGTCATAAACAGTTTGTGTTTGATTAGCATTAATGTCAGAAGCACTAATAGTTCTTCTGTTTTTATCATACTTCCATTGTAGTTTGTAATTCAGATAGTTATCTATTCCAATATGCTGAAGATGTAACGGAAGACCATCATCACTGTAAGTAAATAGTGTTTTTCCAGTATGATCTGTTTGGGTTGCAACCAGTAAAGTGGCAGGATCATAACTTGTTTTCTTGTAAATTTTTCCATCCAGATATTCACTGACAGGTAATCCAATCACATTATATTGAAATGCCATAATATGTCCGTCAGGGGTCGTTGTAGTAGCCAGACGACCTTCTTTAGTATAGGTGAATTTAGTGGGAAGACCATCCTCTCCTGCACGCCATAATAGCTCTCCTGCTGCATTATATTCAGCAGAAGCTAATAAATAATTTCCACCAGAAGCGGGTTGTACCCAATGCTGAATAACATGTCCGCTCAGATCGTAGACATTATGTATTTTATCTCCTTTAGGATCGTTAATATTGATTAACCTTCCCAGCACATCATACTCTTTTTTTACAATGTGTCCCAGCGGATCTGTTGCAGTTACTATACGACCAAAACCGTCATAAGTCATAGTGGAAATTTTAACGTCTACTGAAGTATTGTTATTTTTGTTAAGACGACACAATTTTTTAGGAGTTGGTAAAGTATCATTATTACCTGGAAACAACCACTGTTCAACGGGTTTATACAGTATATTGGCATGGGTAACAGTAATAGCAGAATAGCTACCGCCAGCACTTTGCCGGTAACTAACTACGCATCTGCGGGCATCATCATACTGGTTAATATTGATCTCTCCATCGGGTTGATAAACACGAATAACTCTGTCTGAATTATCATATTCCTGTTTTGTGGTTAATGTTTCTGTTTTTCCTGAAGATGAAATGATATAAACAGATTGAGTTGCTATACGTCCATCATTGTCATAGGTTGTTTTACTCACAGGAATCCAATGGTTTACAATGACTTTTCCTGCATCTGACAAAGCTTCACGAAAACGTATCAGCGGTCTGCCTGCTCCGTCAAAAATAGTTTTGCTGCGTAATCCATTGGCTGCTGTGATTATCAGCTGATTTCGTTGTGGAGAAACTGTATATTGATAGTGAGTCTTTGCAGCAAAAGGGGTTCCGATATTGATATCTGTCTGTACAGGTCTGTCCCATAAATCATAGTGATAGCGGATAAGATTTTTACCGGAAGCATCAACCTGTTGTAATATATGATCAGTAAGCATGCTGGTTGTGACCAATGGAGAGAATCGTTGTTTATCTGCGCCTAATTCAGTCACACTGTAACTTATTTTACTGAGATTATCTGCACTCTTTTGATAATAATAATCATGAATAATTTCATGGAGTCCGAATGGTCTCTGCATATTATCTGTCAGCTGGTCCTGTTTTAACAGACCATACGTCAGGCTGTTATTTGTATCCTGATAATAACGGCGGATTATAGTTATTTTCTGTTTTCCTGACTGCATTATTTGATGATCCAATACTAAAATAAAACCATTATCATTCTGGTTTGATAGTTTGCGATAGTAATTATGGATGACAACAGGTTTTAGCAAAGTTGATCCAATGCTGGCAGGATAAGCGGTGACAGACTTTATTAGCGAACCTAAATTCCAGTCAGCGGGTTCAGCAGGGCAGTCTGCGTCCCCTCTGGGTGAACAATAAGTCACTTTATTTAAACGACCATAGGGATCTTTGTAAAAAATTATCTTTCCCTGCTTATCATAATTATAGGTTTCTGTAGTCACTGCAGGTATATCTGAATTTTCACTCCAAAGCTTTGTAATAATTTTTAATGGCTTATTATAAGTGGGTGGTAATTTTTCAAAAGCAGAATGAGCACAACCGTTCGACTGATTTGTTCGACAGAAAAAAATTTGTATCTCTGATAATAAATGTCCGGTATGATCACTAATTGTTTTATTGTTAATGAGTAAATGGTATTTATTATAGGTATGAATTTCACGCAAAATACCATTATCTTCCTGTGTCTGATAAGTATAATTAGCCGATGCTTCAAATAAAATATCTTTTTTGGTATGCGCTGTTGTTACCAGTTGCGCATTAAAGCCAAGATAATTATGTTCATTACTGTTGGTTTTACTATATTTGTACGTCTTTTGCATAACGGGTTGTCCGGCACCAGGATCACTCCTTTTCCTGGTAATAACACATAATGAGCTGGTTAGAAAATTTTTAGTTATGTTTACTTTCATTGCATCAGTGCAATTATAGGTGAATATTTCGGTTAATCCGGTGGGATAGCTTACCTTAGTCAGCAGATGACCTGCATAGCTGAAATCTATACCATAGCCGGTATGATCTTGCTGTAAAGGTAATATAAGCTTACGGAGCTCACCATTTTTTACATTGAGCAATACTGAAATCGATTGTCCTGCGCTGCCTTTACTGATCACTTTGATATAATCTTTTTGATAGAGCAATGTAATCTTGTGTCCTGTATCATCACTGACAGACTGTAACCGGTGAGTCCCCGGCAGATAAGTAAAATGTACTCTCCAGCCATTTTGCTGTTCCAGCATCGTTTCATAACCCTGGTGATCTAAAGTTTCCCGTAAACCATTAGCGTAAGTAATAATAAAATATTTTGCTTTTGTACCACCAATATGAATATCATGTCTTTTGTAATATAAAGGATACCACTGACAATTACTTTTTTGTTGCAGATAAAAGCTTTGTCCCATTGATGTTGCCAGACTATTGGTTGAAGGATTAAAGTGCGTTAAATTCCAGCTCCAGCCGGTTCCTAATCCATCAATATTACTATTAGCATTACTGCTATAGTTAACTTCCAGATCAATATTAGGACCATGCCCAAAATTACTGAGTAAAC
>JAPORK010000043.1 GCA_026710285.1 Endozoicomonadaceae bacterium
CTGAAATCAAAGATAGCCTATGGTGTAAAAGTAAGAGTGATTATCCCTCCACCAGAACGAAATGTTTCAATGGGAAAAGAAGAGAGTACCATGGTCGCCGAAAAATTAGAACTTGAAGGGATTCTTGTTGAATTCAGAGCAAACATCCATCAAAAAGCAGTCTTGATTGATGATGATATTGCGTGGTTTGGATCACTAAACCCTCTCTCTTTTTCGGGAGGAACAGAGGAAAGTATGCTGCGTATTGAGCAAGAAAAAATCACCGGAACTTTTGCCTGCAGTATGGCGGTTAACAGAAAATTAGCAAAAGAAGACCCGGTTTTAATGGTTGCCCGGGAATTGCCTGATTGTTTTTATTGTGGAGGTAAGATAGTTTTTCATAGAGGAAAATATGGTCCCTGGGTCAAATGTAGATCCTGCAATGAGAAGAAAAGTTTAAAAGGATTTTAGAGGATGTTGATAATTAAGCCAGTAGTGTTCAATTAAGTGTGGCTATATAACAGGAATGAAGATACATTTAGGTAAAAACTCTCAGAAAAGAAAATATAGTGAGAATCAATGAATGCCTTAATGATAACACCTTATAGTCCCGCCCTGAGAAGAGCGGGATTTTACGGTGTGTTTAATTAGTTATCTCTGATACAGATCAACTATGTCGTATTGTTTTGTTTCAATGCTTCAGAAAGTGCTGCTTCAATGTCAGATGCGGTAACCGGCAACTGTACATCTGGCTCACTCTGTTTACGGCGCTCACTATGGTAAGCAAAACCAGTACCGGCAGGAATAAGCCTTCCAACAACAACATTTTCTTTTAATCCGCGCAGATGATCACGCTTACCGGTAACAGCAGCTTCTGTCAGTACACGTGTTGTTTCCTGGAAAGACGCAGCTGAAATAAAGGATTCTGTTGCCAGTGATGCTTTAGTAATACCCAGCAATACATGTTCATAACGTGCCGGTTGTTGCGTTGCATCAAGGTTTGTATTGGTTTCCAGCACATGATGATAGTCAGACTGTTCGCCCCGGATAAGGTCAGTATCACCACCGTCAACAATATCGACCCGCCGTAGCATTTGGCGTAAAATAATTTCAATATGTTTATCATTAATTTTTACACCCTGTAAGCGATAAACATCCTGAATTTCATCGATAATATAACGTGCCAGTTCACCTATACCCAACAGTCGTAAAACATCATGAGGATTGGTTGGACCATCAGAAATAACTTCTCCCTTAGTGACCTGCTCACCTTCAAAAACGTTCAGATGACGCCATTTTGGAATCAGTTCTTCATAAGGATCACTGTTATTATCAGTTGGTGTAATGATCAGGCGCTTTTTACCTTTCGTCTCTTTACCAAAAGAGATCGTTCCGGAAATTTCAGCCAGGATAGAAGCATCTTTAGGTTTACGTGCTTCAAATAAATCAGCCACTCTTGGCAGACCACCCGTAATATCCTTATTACCACTGGATTTTTGCGGTATTCTGGCAATAACGTCACCGATAGCCACCTGATTTCCATCTTTAATGCTAACCAGTGCATTAGCCGGAAGGAAATACTGTGCCGGCATCGTTGTGTTTGGCATAGTAAGCTCATTACCTTCAGTATCAAACAGCTGAATGGCAGGACGTATATCTTTACCAGAAGAAGGACGATCTTTAACGTCAATCACTTCAATACTGGACAATCCGGTAATTTCATCTGTTTGTGTTTTAACGGTAATCCCTTCTTCCATACCAATAAATTTCACAACCCCACTGATTTCACTAATAATTGGGTGCGTATGGGGATCCCACCTGGCAATCAATTGACCTGCATGGACTTCATGATTTTCTTCTACTGATAACACTGCACCATAAGGCAGTTTGTAGCGCTCCCGTTCACGACCAAAGTCATCTGTAATAGCAAGCTGACCGGAACGACTAACAGCAACAAGACTTTTATCCGGACGCACAACAAACTTCAGGTTAATCAGTTTGACAATACCTCTGTTTTTGGTACTAATGCTATCCTGAGCAGATCCTCTGGAAGCAGCCCCCCCAATGTGGAAGGTACGCATTGTCAGCTGTGTACCTGGTTCACCGATAGACTGAGCAGCAATAACACCCACGGCTTCACCCGGGTTGACCAGATGACCACGACCAAGGTCACGACCATAACAACTTGCACATACACCATAGCGAGTTTCACAGGTAATGGCAGAACGAACACAAACCTCATCAATATTGAGAGATTCCATCACTTCAATCCACTTTTCACTAACCAGTGTGCCGGCTTTGATTGCAATATCATCACTGCCTGGCTTATAGATGTCTTGTGCAATAACCCTGCCAAGAATACGCTCACCCAAAGGCTCTACCACATCTCCACCTTCAATATGAGGTGTCATGATTAAACCTTTATCGGTTCCACAATCGTGCTGTGTAATAACAAGATCCTGAGCAACATCCACAAGACGACGTGTAAGATAACCGGAGTTAGCTGTTTTTAATGCAGTATCTGCCAGACCTTTACGTCCACCGTGTGTAGATATAAAGTACTGTAATACATTCAAACCTTCACGGAAGTTAGCCACAATGGGTGTTTCGAGGATAGAGCCGTCAGGTTTCGCCATCAAACCCCGCATACCTGCCAGCTGACGTATCTGGGTAACACTTCCCCTTGCACCTGAGTCTGCCATCATGTAGACATTGTTAAATGATTCCTGCTCAATGTCCTTGCCGTCTCTATCTTTTACTGTCTCTGTACGCAGATTGGCCATCATTTTTTTCACAAGGATTTCGTTGGTTCGGGACCAGATATCAATAACTTTATTATATTTTTCTCCCTGTGTGACCAAACCAGAAGTGTACTGACTTTCAATTTCCCGAACTTCAGCATTTGCATTCTCTATAATTTCAGGTTTTTCATCAGGAATTTCAAAATCATTCACTCCGATGGAGACACCCGATATCGTAGCGTAATGGAAGCCTAAGTACATCATTTGGTCAGCGAAGATAACGGTCTCTTTCAACCCTACGTCACGATAACAGACATTGAGTAGCTGAGAAATTGATTTCTTCTTCATGACCTGGTTGACCATTGAATAGGGCAAACCATCCGGGACAATATCCCACAACAGAACCCGACCAACGGTGGTATCGGCAATAAATCTGCGTGTTTCTAACTCACCGTTTTCATTCTTTACTTTTTCAGTAATGCGTACTTTAATGCAAGCATGAATATCAACAGCAGATGTCTTGTATGCACGCAAGACTTCATCACTGTCAGTAAACCGCATACCGTTTCCTTTGGCATTAATATTCTCACGGCTGATATAGTAAAGACCCAGGACAACATCCTGAGAAGGTACAATAATAGGCTCTCCACTTGCCGGTGCTAGAATATTATTCGTGGACATCATCAGTGCACGTGCTTCAAGCTGTGCTTCCAGAGAAAGAGGCACATGGACAGCCATCTGGTCTCCGTCAAAGTCAGCATTATAAGCTGCACACACCAGCGGATGAAGCTGAATGGCTTTACCTTCAACCAAGACAGGTTCAAAGGCTTGAATACCCAACCGGTGTAGTGTAGGTGCACGGTTTAACAGGACCGGATGCTCACGGATAACGTCGTCTAAAATATCCCATACAACCGCTTCTTCACGCTCCACCATCTTTTTAGCTGCTTTGATAGTGGTTGCCAAACCCTGTGCTTCAAGTCGACCAAAGATAAACGGTTTAAATAGCTCCAATGCCATTTTCTTCGGTAATCCGCACTGGTGCAGGCGCAAAGTCGGTCCAACGGTAATAACCGAACGACCTGAGTAATCAACCCGCTTCCCTAACAGGTTCTGCCGGAAACGTCCCTGCTTACCTTTAATCGCATCAGCCAGTGACTTTAAAGGACGTTTGTTTGACCCGGTAATGGCTCGTCCCCTGCGGCCATTATCCAGTAAAGCATCTACCGATTCTTGCAACATCCGCTTTTCATTACGTACAATAATGTCGGGAGCATTGAGCTCAAGCAGACGTTTCAGACGATTATTACGGTTAATAATACGGCGGTAAAGATCATTCAGGTCAGAAGTGGCAAAACGACCACCGTCCAAAGGTACTAAAGGACGTAGATCAGGAGGTAATACCGGCAGTACTGTCATTACCATCCATTGCGGATCATTACCTGAATTATAAAAAGCTTCAAGTAGTTTTAACCGTTTGGACAGTTTTTTTAATTTTGTTTCACTATTGGATAGTGGAATCTCTTCCCGTAACTGATTGATCTCTTCTTTAAGATCAATATCAGCCAATAGTGATTTAATCGCCTCAGCTCCCATTTTGGCTTCAAAATCATCACCACATTCTTCAAAGGCATTGTAG
>JAPORK010000406.1:0-715 GCA_026710285.1 Endozoicomonadaceae bacterium
CACACTGCCGACCATTGTCTGGCATATGATCTGCCATCGCTTTATAAGCATCCACCATTCCTTTACGGAAAGCATTACCGGAGCCTTTTATAGCTAACGCTCTGCGGGAATCCCAAACCCACTGATTAAAGGGTTTGGGTGGATTCTTCCGTAACCAGGCAATAAAGTATTCAGTAATTTCATGGTAATGGACAGCATCAGCATAGGGAGGATCAGTAACATAAATATCATTTTGTGTTTTAATTTTATGAACTTCGTGATTGTTGATTTTATATTTGATGGGTGGCAGAGGGTTATTGGTAAACTCGGGTAAACGTCCTGTTTCATGGATTGAAAAGGCACGGGTACCGTAGTTATATAAAGTATTTAATGCCTGGTTATAAAAAACTCCTTTTGTCCTTCCTGAATCATTCAGCCAACGGCTAATTCTTGAGCTTAAATCAAGTGTTCTAGCGTTAAAAATATAACATTCCGGTGTATGATATTTAAAGTAAAGTGCATGCAGCAATAACTGGCGGGAATTAAAGAGATGGTGCCAGTAGGTCCAGCCACGTTCCCAAATCGGCTGGTCTGTGTTATAGCCTGATTCAATTGCCATATCCGGCACAAGACCATCCTCTTGCCACTGTCTAAGGTGTTTAGTAACAAACCGTTTTACCTTTTCTTCACGCTTAAGATCTTGCTGTGAGACTCCGGTAAAAAAAGTTTCCTGTCG
>JAPORK010000406.1:725-4402 GCA_026710285.1 Endozoicomonadaceae bacterium
ACAGTTTCCTGCCGGTTCTTTCCTATTGTGTCTGCTGCTATCCAGTGAATGGCATAGAGTCGTTCCTGAAAAATATCATCTTTCCGTGGTACAACGTCTTCTTTTTTCCATTGCCTTAACCGGTTTTTATTGCTGCCGTCAGTGTCACGATAATCACCACGCAGCGTTGAGATGGGTGTGCGATAAGTTTTACCTTTTAATTCATAGACCAGTGCACCATTCTGAACGGTACCTTTAGCAGCCTGTTTCATCTCTGTGGCAGATACATCGCTGTGAATCTCAATATCAAAGCGTTTTAATTTATTATCCGGAATAAGTTTGGCGACAACATTATTGTTTGTAGCAATCACCCAGGTGGGCGACAGCGGTATCATCCAGCCTGTTTCCGGGCACTTCGTCTCCAGACAATAAAGATAATTTTTGGCACGGTTGCCTGTTTCATCGTGCTCAATGCCTAAAGCGGTTATTTCTACATCGACCTTTTTAGCCACGTCTTTTTGTGCCTGTTCTATTTCTGTTTTTCTTTCAGGTGATGCACCGATGATATTAAAAGCACCCCAGGTGAGCATAAGCGCTATTGGATTCAAATCCGAAGCATAAACATCACAACCTAACCGAGCTGCTTCAAAGGGAACAGAACCTCCACCGCAAAAAGTATCTGCGATTTTTGGTCTGTGTCCATAACGCAGAATACCCAGTTGTTCTGTCAGTTCCTGATGCGAAAAAGCATTGATTCCCCAGCTGGCATAATGTTTATTAATTGTTTTCCAGATATGTTCATAAAGCCATTGCTGATCTACTTCTTCCGGTCGCTTGCATAGTGTTGCTTTTGCTTCATAGCCCTCTGTTTTATCAAGGGCTTTCTCTAATAGCATCAGCTTGTCACTTTCTTTGATATCACGACGCCAGCGTAATGTGAGTTTATTTTCATCAGGGCTCAATGGAAAAGTCATGGCTTCAACTTCACTAAACCGGCTATGGTCCTCTTTAATATTGTGCGTAAAATAATCCCAGGGATTATCTAAGGTGATGGTTTCAGCAATCTGTTTTGGTTTAATGGCATTTTTTATCAGCGCCCGTTTAGCCAGACTTTTATTATCAAAAGCCATTAACATTTCAAAGAGGGTCAGATCTTTTTCTCTGTTCTTTGTCTGTGGCAGCAGACTGCCCAGCACTACCGCTCTGACCAGAATCAAAGGTTTGCGCCCTTTCCAGTAGGAACCCAGACCTGTTAGTGTTTGCCCAAAAACCGCTTTTCTTTCTTTTTGCGCTTCAAAGGAGACTTTCTGAGCGGGAAATACAGCTTCAATCAGTGCGGGTGCGTCTTGCAGTGCAAAAGGTGTAAGGTTAGTCATTAATACTGATCTCCAAAAACAAGCATCAGGTTATTCTGTAAAGGATGAGACGTACGTCTGCGTGTGTGCATTAACTGGTCATTTTGTGCGACATCACCCAGTGCATGGCGCAGTGCTATTAGCTGGTCATTTTGTGCGACATCACCCAGTGCATGGCGCAGTGCTATCCGCCAGCCCTTGTCACCATCGGCAATACCGCCGGTACTCATGGCAGTAACGCTAAAGAGCCACCAACGTTCTTCAGGTCGCAGTGCCAGCCAGTTACGCACAGCAACGGGGATGTTTTCCATTGGCATATGTTCAACCGCCCAGGCGAGTACACACAACTCTTTACCCAGCAAACGATCAACGACGTTTTCACCGGTTTTCCACGCAGCTGTTTTTAAGTTATGTGCTTTGAGGCGGGCGTTAAATGCACGCTGCACTTCAGCACGAATGGCGACCCAACGTGTGCGTTCAAGCATCACCCGGTCAATCACAGAAAATTCATCACTCTGCGCCTGTAGCCCCAGATATTCGCTGACTGCAACTTTACCTTTGGTGGCTTTGGGTATAATGACCTTAAAGTGGTGTGGATCACTCGATGCAGGTACACCAAAGCCAAGCGATGCATATTTAATTACGGCTTTTTTACTGGTTGATTTTTTCATGCTATTCCCCTTTTAGCCTGCATCCTTCAGGCTGCATTCTGGTGATTTTCCTGGGAAATGTCGCCGGGCTTAAGCGCAATCCCGGCTAATTTGGCAAACTCCTTTGCCTGAAAACCGTTTTTAAAATCAATGCCGTCTTTTATGGAAACAGTGACCGGAGCATCCGCTTCATCAAGCAAGTCGCGTAAACTATTGATAGTTTTTTCTATCATTGCTGCAGAAACACGTCTTTCGCCAAACCGAATGCCCACAGTTGACTCGCCCTGACCAATCTCGATGCGTACCCCTTTGAACCAGGTGGCGGTTTGATCTTTGAAGTGATTAATGACGCCGAATACGCTATCGATGCTGTCGAGCTGTATATTTTTTTGATGCAGATGTGCAGGCTGAGTATCATCGATTTGTACGGTTTTATCGCCGCTTTTCGGAATTATAAATTTAGCATTTTCCGCAGCTTCAGCTGATTGTGCCCAGATCAGCAGTATGGCAGCCTCTGTCCCAACCTCAAAAGGCGCGGTATAGGCTGTGCCGTTTTTTGGATTAGAGCCATCGAGACTGTAAAACATCTCCGCCTCGGGTGTACATTGCAGGGTAACTTTACGCTTATCAGCAACGGCAGTAATGTCATGGCGAATTGCTAATTTAGCCACCCAGCGTACCGCTTTACCGGTTTCATGTTTTCCCTCAGTATCCTTCACCAGAAACCAGAGCGTGCCTGCTTTGGTTCTGAAGTTTTCCATATCCTCAACTTGAGGATCTTGTTCAGATACTTCGGCTGTGGCTGCATAATAAATGGCTGGACTTTGACCTGCGTTGCGTGGTGTAAGATGTAAAATGGATTCACCACTGTGCTGATCTGTCTCGGATGAGATGTTAACGTCGGTTTTTTCTTGCGGGAAAGGACCCTTTTCAATATAGCCATCTTCACCCTGTCTCCAGCGTCCCTGTTTGATGGCTTCGTTTTTGAGTGTATCCATACCGCTGCTGCCCGGCATCCATGGCCATGCCGGATTACTTTTAGCCCGACTGACCACATCTTTCCACGGCGTACGTCGGGTATCAGATGATGGCCAGAGATCAGTCTCTGCCATAGCAAAGTACTGAAGAAAATCCTCTTTTAAATCAGCAGCCAGTTTGTAATTGGCATAGGGAGATGCGAAGAGTTCTTCAATCTGCCTCTCAGCAGACTGCTCCCCTTCTCCGGTTTTCAGACCATTATCAATGGTAACTTTCAGCAACGATTCAGCATGAGTTTCCTCATTTGTGCCCGGAAACCACAGAGTGTTATAAGCGGCGGATAAAGCTTTAATAAAGCGTCCTTCGGCATCTTCAAAGCGATCATTCGCCTCTTCATAGAGCGTATCTCCGGATTTCAGGCGGCTGGTTATCTGTTCAATGGCATAGAGTTCACGCAGGCGGTGTTCAACGGCATCAGCCATCAGGCTGTCTTGTCCGGTCAGTACCAGCAGATTATTTTTTTCTAACTGAAATTCAAAAAATTTGTTAAGTTCATCGGGCGGGACTTTACCATCTGGCTTGATAACAATGAGTACCCGGGGTCCGCTTAATTTCAGATCATCCATTTGGGGCAGAATTTGCAGTTCCTGATAAAGCTGTTTTAATGCCATCCTGATCGCATTAATTGTGCAAAATCTTTTCTCGATAACACGTG
>JAPORK010000510.1 GCA_026710285.1 Endozoicomonadaceae bacterium
AACAGATGCTTTAGGTCGTGTAACACTTAGCCATTATTGTCCGCTACAAGGGGATACTGCTTGTCCAGCGGTTGCAAAAGGGTGGTCTTTTGGTACATTAACTGAATCTACTACACTATATCCTGCTCATACTAAAGCGAATATGACGCCTCTTTCACCGATAATAACCCGGAATTATTATCGCAGGGAAATTAATCATAACAGAAAAGGTTGTATTTCCGTACTGGATCATCAGATACAACAGGCAGGTAAACAACAGTTAACAATAATCCATTATTATTATAATAACCCTGATGATTTGTTAACTTATGGTTTATTAAAAAAAATTATACTCAAAGATAAGCAAGATAAAGCAAGTTCTCCAGCGTCTGTAAGTAAAGATTTTTATTATATAAGAAGCCCGGATAGTTATACTAAAACCACGTATAGTACCATTGAATTGTCTAACAATAAACATCAAATGTCATCTTATGTCACCACGAGTTTGTTTACTAATCAGGTATTAAAAGTAGAAGATGCAGAAAAAAAAGACAGCAATCGTTATTACTATGATCAGTGGGACCGGCTAATAAAAACCGAGCGTGCTGCCAATACTCCTTTTGCTGCCAGTATTCATTATCACTATACAATAACTAAAAATCTTAATCAGGTGCTGGTTACAGCAGTAAATGGTTTGCAGAAAAAAATTATTTTCGATGGTGTCGGAAGAGTGCTAATGAGCTTTACTGAAGTTATTGATAGCAGTGGAAAACAACGACCGGATCATTGGTGGCCGGTAGAGAAAATTCGTTACGATAAATATGGGCGTATTCCCCGACAAAGTAGTTATATCATCGATGTATTCGGACATGCAACCACACTTAATGTCACTCAGGATTATGATGATACAGGCAGAGCTGTCCGGGTTTATCTTCCCGATGGCAACATGATCGTTACACGCTATGATGATAGTGATCGGTGTGTGATCAGTTATCAGCAAAATTCACAGGATGAACATTCTGTTATCTCAGTATCACGGGCTAATATTCTCAGTCAGCCGGTCAGACAATGGATATTACCTGCCTTCACAGGTGAGTTACCTCCTGTAAAATCACTCTGTCTCAATAGTAATAAACAACCTGAAGCGCAGGTTTCTGTAATTACTTATGACGGATTTGGACGACAAATTACAGTACGGGATCCTGCAGGTAGAATGATCAGGCAACGTTATGATGCGTTGGGGAGATTAACTGATACTATTGATCCTGCCGGAAACAGAGTGCACAAAGTATATAACCTGACAGGACAAGTTATACAGTCGTGGATATATCCTGTTTCAGGAGGATATTATCTGTTGTCATCTGCCGGTTATAACAGAGCAGGACAGCTGATGTGGAGTGCAGGAGAAGATGGAAAACATACTTCATATACTTATACAATGGATGGACAAATTGCAACAGTTACAACACCATCCGGGCACGTGTTTTCCTGGCAATATAATGGCTTAAATCTTCCTGTTAGTGAGTTAACAGATAATCAACAACAATGGATTGCTGACTATAATCCTGTTACTTTAAGTTTATCCAAAAAAACTGACATTACAGGTGTTACAACTTACATTTATCGTGACGATGGACTGATACAGCAATCAACTCATACCGGAAAAAATAACTATCCTGATTATCAGTTGTTATGGAAGTATGATAATAACCGGCGTATTATCAGTACTACAGATATTTCCGGTAATAAAACAAATACAGAATATGACTGGCTGGGACGCGTTTTTCGTATTAAGTATCAGGCTCATCAGAATATTCATGCAGAAACACTGTTGTTGCCTGCTTATGATAGTTTTTCCCGTATACAGAATGTTTATTATGGTAGTGGTATGTATCGTTCATTTCATTATGATTCGTGGGGACACAAAGATCAGGTTACTGATACACAAATGAAAAAACGCATATCTAAATGGAAAATGATCTATGATGTTAACGGTAATATTACGATGCTCAGCCAAAAAGTGAAAACTAAACAATACGGTATGTTGCATTATCAGTATGATGTACTGGACAATCTGGTGAATATGCACTGTCAGGGTTCACCGGGCTTGCCACTGTGCCCGCACGATACATCCTTTACCGGTTCAAAGCTGACACAGGCACCGATAATTACCCGACAAAATTATACTTTCACACCGCTTAACCGGCTGGCCAGTGTTCAGGAAACGTTACAAACCACACAACAGAAGCAAACAGTCAGAAAAGTAACTGGTTATTATTATACTGATTATTCTGCACCTTTACGTCTTCAGCAAATCAGTACAGCCTGGAATCAGCACAAACCTGCACTGCAAAATTTTTCCTATGATGATATGGGTAATATGACAGCAGATGGACAAAATAATCATATCAGTTATAACAGAATGAATGAGATTACCCGGGTTATTTCATCAGCAGGAAAACAGAGTAACTATATTTACGATGGTAGTGGACAAAAAGTGCTGGAAAAGAGTTCAAAGGGTATTAGTTATCTTTTTTATCGTGGTGATAAACTTATCAATGAAAAAATTATTAGTCCAGGGCAGAATGCACATATTACCGGTTATCTGGGTATTGCTAAAACCACAGACGGAATGATAAATGAATATTATGAAAAGAGTTATAAGGGTGATATTACCGGAGTTTTCAAAAAAAATAACAATGGACAGTACATGTTTAATCAGCATATTATTTATAGTCCATATGGTATGGTATGGCATAAAAAATCTGAAACCCTTCTCTTATATCAACAAACGTTACAAGGGTTTGATGGTGAGAGAACGGATGCTTCCACTGGATGGCAATTTTTAGGTAACGGTAATCGGACGTACAATCCAACCGGACGTTATTTTCTCAGTGAAGATCCGGCAGGTGATGGTTATACTTTTGGCAGTAATAACCCGATTATGAATACGGATCCTTCTGGTAACAGCCCGCAGTGGATGGGAGAGGCTTTTAAATGGGCAGGCTATATTAGCACCATGGGATTGAGTGCATTGCATCAGCGCTGGGCTAATATTACTGCATCAGTTATTCAGGCTGGCTGTACCGTTGCTACCCTCGGCGCAACAGTTGCCAGTGTAGGCTCTGCTGCTCTGGCAGGAGTGATAGCCGGTACAGCAACAATTGGCAGTATTCCTGTTGTTGCCGCTGCAATACCTGCCAATAAAGGGCTTAATATTGCCGGAAAAATTATTGGCATGGCAGAAATGGCTGTTACAGTTGCTGCCGGTTTAGGTAGTTTTCTATCCTTTGCTGCAACAGGGGAGGAAGTGGCTGCAGAAGGTACTCCGTTGGGTGAAATTCCTTTTAAGATGCTTACGGCAAAGAAGGATACAAACGAACTGACTATAGATGGTCAAATAACCTTCTCTGCTGCAGATTCCTCTGCATCAGAATTAACAATACCAACATCCATACAAATGACAGACGACGCTCTTATTTCTATGTCATTACACCAATTCTTAGAGCAATCACCTTATTGTTTCTCTAAGGGAACTGTCTTATCTCGCTTAATGTTGACTAACGAGCAGTCTGTTGCAAATACCTGGGTTTTTTTACGTTCTTCTCCATTTAGAGACAATATAGCCTGTGATACCAGTTGCATTTTACTGACATATCACCTAACGGAACAACCCCTTTATACACAAAGTCTGGTAGATTTTTTATGTTTACGCCAACAGTTTGTTAATGCAGGTGGTCATATTTCAAATGATCATCCCTATATTCAATCTTTAAAGAATATATTAGAATTAGGACGTAAAACTTCGTCAAGGCGCAGATATAATATTGGTCCGTACTCTTACAAAAAATTAACACAAATATTTGACTGTGTTAATTATGCTATGCTTTGTGGTTATGATCATATGGCTATATTAGAAAAAGAAACTTGTATGAGTGGCAAATTTGAATTCAATAATTGGATAGTTTATCTATTCGATGAAGAGGGTATAAGTGTTGTAAGAGTCAATACATTTATGTTGCATACAACAATATTCCCTAATCCCCACTTTGATAAATTACTTATCAATGGTTATATGAAAATAGACGTATAAAAAGTCTTTGTAAGTATAATTACTAAATTGCCTGAGTGTTTTTATTATAGAACATTACCAGGATGTATTGTTTCATATAATGAAAGTGATATTTGATGGTTAATTTTGAGAGACAGACAGATAAAGATAGTAACATATATCCCTATACACATAACCTGAAGTTTTTTATTTTTTCAATGCAAAATTAATGTAATAGCGATATTTTCAGGTTTAAACAGACATATATTGCAAAAACTCAGGCAGCCAGTAAAAAAAAAATAAATG
>JAPORK010000086.1 GCA_026710285.1 Endozoicomonadaceae bacterium
CCCACGGTGTGTTAATAAAAGCTAATATATTTAACAGGAAACAAATCTACCGGGATAAAAATTGAGATTCGATTGTGCATT
The DNA here is from genome assembly GCA_026710285.1 of Endozoicomonadaceae bacterium. Classification (GTDB taxonomy): domain Bacteria; phylum Pseudomonadota; class Gammaproteobacteria; order Pseudomonadales; family Endozoicomonadaceae; genus JAPORK01. The sequence goes on from JAPORK010000086.1 coordinate 82, forward strand.
ATACGGCTAAACATATTTAAATTTATTAAAAATTAATTGATAGATGCCGTATACAATTTCACCTTCAAATAAAAATAGTTCATACCAGTCGTTTTAGTTTATAGATGAGTTTTAAGTATCATTATGAATATTTTCATTAATCATAAAAAGAGTAGTTGAAAATTTGAACTCTTTATTGTTACCAATAGAACCTGAATACTTTAACCTTATTCCTTTTGATGTTGGTCGTAGTTCTTCCATTTTTATATTACATCGATTGATACCGTTTTTATTATTATACAGAGGTTTATGAAATGAAAAATCACCATTGCTGGTAATCAAATTGTCAAATGTTTTATGTATTTGTTTTTTAATCTCTTCCAATGGTGCTTTATGATAAAAAAATGGTTTTTCACAAAGATCACTATGATGATATAAATTAAGATAAGCTGATAACATACTCATCTGACCAGCTAATATAACAGCTTCTGGACCATTTAAGCATTTGCTCCTTGGAGAATACCTGGTATAAGTTTCATTTGGAAATATAAATGAACCTCCCAACGCTCTGGTGTTGACGTTATATGTTAGATGGTTGTCTTGTAAATAAATAAAATTTAATGAATAAATTCTCTTCACAGTTTCTTTAAACAGAAGTAGTAAAAGTTCATTATTTGTGTCATTGCTATTAGTTTCTATTTGATTTTTCATTGCTTTAAATTTTCTCATGTGATTAAAAAAAATAAAATAGTCAAAATAATACTTTTCAATACAATTTCTTATTACCTCATTATGCAGGTCACTGATAGAGGGAAATCAAACAGTTTCCCCGTTGGATCTGAAAACACCGGATTAATTTTCATAAAGTCTTTGTCTATGTAAGTCACTCAGCAGAATTCTGAGCGCCCTGAAATAAAATAAGTATAATGACTAAATTGTTCTTCAGGGATTTTATTATAGATCATTATCAGGATGTATGATTTCATAGGATGAAGGGAATATTTGATGATTCGTTTTAAGAGATAGTATGTAAAGATTAGCATAGTATTAAATAAACATTAGCTGAAGTTTTTTATTTTTCAAATGCAAAACTTATAAAATCGCAATGTCTTGTAATTTCTCATTATGATTTTCAGGAAGCATAAAATTTAAGTATTATACGCCGCTCTGCAGAAAAGCGAAGATATTTTTACAAAAATATCTCCGCATGGGATACCTGTCCTATCTCTGTTATCAGTTAGCTCTGTTTTAAAGAACGTGAAACCACCTCAAATACATCGGGTGAAAGAGAGGGTTGTTGTTTTATCTTTTGCAGAGCTGCCTGCATTTTTTCGCGGTTTTGAGGTGTATAACGTTTCCAGCGTGTCAGCGGCAGCATTAATCTTGCGGCTATTTGTGGATTCAGTTTATTCATTGCAATGACCTGATCAGCTAAAAAATCATAACCACGACCATCTGCCCTATGAAAATTAACTGGATTACCGTTAAAAAAGGATCCAAGTAAGGCGCGTACTTTATTTGGATTGTTAAAATTAAAACAAGTGTGTTGCATTAATTGTTTAATTTTTTCCAGCGTAGTACTTTCTGCTGTGGCCTGAACGGCAAACCATATATCCATGACATTACTATCCTTATGCCATTTTTCTGCAAATTGTGCCAGGTATTTTTCAGCCAGAGATGCGGCAGAAGGATGTACTGCATTAACAAGACAGGTTAATGCGGCCAGTGTATCTGTCATGTTGTTAGCCTGTTCAAACTGATACGCCGCTTTTTCAACACCATCTGCGAGATCGTGTTCTGCCATGTAGATCAGGCAGAGATTTTTTAATGAGCGTTGTGCAATGTCCTGTGCTGTTGGCTGATACGGTTTGTGAACATTCAACTGCTTATAACGCATTGCAAACGTATTGTAGAGTAGTTCAGCCAGCTTGCGTTTAATAAAGGTTCTCGCTTTATAAACAGACTGTATATCAATGAGCTGCATCTGTTCACCCACATAGGCAACACCCGGCAACACCAGCATTTTAGCAATAATAGCCGGATCAGTTGTCACATCCTGCAGCAGTGCTCTGAAAGCCTGCGGCAATAATGGCGTCAGTTCAAGTGACTGATCCTTTTGGTATCGCTGGGTTTGCATGATCAGTAAATCAGTCAGCAGACGGTGTCCGCTATTCCAGCGGTTAAACCCATCCGGATCACAACGCATTAACATAGCCAATGTCTCCTCTGCATAGTGATAGTTTAATTTCACTGGTGCAGAAAAGTCCCGTAATAATGAAGGTACCGGCTGTTCTTTTATCTGTTCAAATACAAACTGTTGTTCTGGTTCTTTTAAATGCAGGACGGTTTGCATGTTTCCACTGGCGTCAATTGGTAACGGTCTACCCTCTTTTGACAGTAAGCCGGTTGTCACCGGAATATAGAAAGGCGCTTTGATTTTTTGACCCGGTGAAGGTGCACATGACTGACGCAGCGTCAGTATATAACGCTGTGTTTTTTCATCATATTCATCGCTGGCGTCAATAACAGGGGTACCGGCCTGAGAGTACCAGCGTTTGAATTGTTTTAAATCAATATTATTAGCATCTTCCATGGCTTTGACAAAATCATCACAGGTTACTGCCTGTCCGTCGTGCCGCTCGAAATAGAGGTCGCATCCTTTTCTGAATCCGCTGTGTCCCAGGATCGTTTGCATCATCCTGATCACTTCAGCACCCTTTTCATAAACAGTACTGGTATAAAAGTTAGAAATTTCAATAAATGATTCGGGTCTGACCGGATGTGCCATCGGTCCCGCATCTTCCATAAACTGTGTATTACGTAGTACATTGACATTTTCAATACGGTTGACTGTAGGAGAATTCATATCCGCAGAAAATTCATGGTCACGAAAAACAGTAAAGCCTTCTTTAAGGCTAAGCTGAAACCAGTCCCGGCATGTTACTCTGTTGCCAGACCAGTTATGAAAGTATTCATGCCCTATCACACCTTCAATCCGTTGAAAAGTGCTGTCTGTAGCGGTATCCGGTCTTGCCAGGATACAGGCGGAGTTAAAAATATTTAGCCCTTTATTTTCCATAGCACCCATATTGAAAGCATCCACTGCCACGATCATAAAAATATCCAGATCGTATTCTCTGCCATAAGTCTGTTCATCCCACTTCATAGCCTGCTTTAAAGAGTGCATGGCATAATCACACTTATCAATATTATGTGGTTCTGTAAATATCCTCAGGGTTACCTTGCGTCCGCTCATGGTCTGATAAGAACTTTCAATATGCTGCAAATCACCTGCAACCAAAGCAAATAAGTATGATGGTTTAGGGAAGGGATCTTCCCAGACGACAAAGTGGCGGTCATCACTTAATACACCTTGATCGATTTTATTGCCATTAGAAAGCAACACCGGAAACCGCTGTTTTTTCGCAATAATTTTAGTGGTGAAGCGTGCCATTACATCAGGACGATCAGGATAGTAAGTAATCTTACGAAATCCTTCGGCTTCACACTGAGTACAATACATATCATTAGACTGATAAAGACCTTCCAGTGATGTGTTGTGCTGTGGCTCCAGAATAGTGACAATTTCTGTGGTAAAAGAGGGTGCTGTAACCGGAAGAATCAACTCTTTACTGGTGCGTGTATATTGCTTTGGTTGCAGTGTCTTGCCATCCACGGCAACCGATTTCAGTTGCATCGCCTGCCCGTTCAAAACCAGATCAGGAAATGAGTCCTTTCGCTGCTGATGCTTATCCGTATTTAGACGAAAATTAACCATTGCAGTCACAATGGTTTTTTTATCTTCAATCTCAAAAGTCAGAGATGTTGTATTGATCAGATAATCAGGTTGCTGATAATCCTTCAGATAAATCACATGATGTTGGTTGGCTTTCATAATCACATTCCTTCAAATAGTAACTGCAATATGATAGCCTGTAAATTTTCTAATGTGGAGTACAACCGCATCTAAGATTAAATATTATTTTGTGATTTCGTATAATATTTATAAAAAAAGCTGTAATTTCTCAATAATCTGGGGCAGAAGACAGTGGTGGCTGTTTAGGTTTGTTATAAATTCGAATACTTTTTTTGCAAAAATCCTTATAAATAACTGCATAAAAATGATAAAAAAATACGCATATTACCTGATATTGTTAACAAAAAAGTAATTATCCAAAGTAGTATGTCCCAGGTTATTGAGAAGTAACTATTCAGCCTGGTATGTAAAAATATCAGGCAAGTGAGAAGAAAGTAACAA
>JAPORK010000455.1 GCA_026710285.1 Endozoicomonadaceae bacterium
CCATATATGTCGTTTGGTTCTGATACGAGTAAATACTTTCATTGATCAGATGACGACCACGATAAAAAAGATGGTGAATACTGAAGGGGGTTTTTTCCATCACCTCTTTATCACTTCCATTATAACCGTAACAACTGTGCTCACCTTGTATGGTTATTACACTGGTTATTTGATTAAGCGGATTATAAGTTATTTGGTTACCTTGTGCATCGGTAATCATATTACCTGCTGTATCATAATTAAAACCTCTTACAACAGGTGCATTATTATTCCAGCGGGTGCTAACACTTTGAAAACGTAATGGTATATTATCATAATAATGATACGAGATTACTTTGCTCAAAGTGGTTGTTGCTGAGGAATTCTGTAATACTTCTTTTAATTCCGTCATACGGTTTAATGGATTAAAGTAATAATTCTGCCGGATAATAACCGGTGCATTATTTAAACCTGAGCCTGTAAAAGCACTGTCCCGGGGACAAAGCGGTAAACCAGCTGAACCATGACAAGTCATGGCAATCAGATTGTTTTGTGTATCGTATCGGTAATTCAACCAACTTGTCTTATTATTTTTTCCCTGTTGCTTTAAACTGATAATATTGTTAACTGCATCATAGGTATAATTCCATTGAAATAATAACTGATTATTTAATATATCTTTTACCTGACGCCGACGACCATAGCCGTCATAATCTATGCTTCTTTGCATACCACTACCATAACGAATTGAACTGGCACGTGAAAAATCATCGTAGACAGACTCTGTCAACAACTGGCGTCGATTCTGCAAAGTCTGATAGTATAATGCGGTTATCCTCCCTAATGAATCATATTTTGTTAAGGTCTTATTACCATCAATATCTGTTACAGCAATTACACGACGATTCAAGTCATAAAACCACTGCAATTTATAGCTTCGATCTCCATTTTGCCCTGTGTGTATTTCTTGCTGTAATGCACCATCATCATCATAAACATATCGGGTTATTCCTGTTGAATCGGTTTTTTTTATGAGCAACGAAGTAACCGGATTATAATCACTTTTTAAGTATAATTTTTCATCAATATATTTGGCAACAGGTAAGCCTAAAAGATTGTATTGAAATGAAATAATATGCCCTGCCGGTGTTACTATTGTGATCAGATTACCATCAGTATTGTAAGTGTAAGTCGTCTGTTGCTGTGATGCATTTCTTCTCCACATCAACTGTCCGGCAGGGTTATATTGTGCTGAATACATTAACCAGCCATCAAATCCGGCAGATGTTTTATATTTTTTATATGCATGAATCAAATGTCCTGTTAAATCGTAAGAATAATACATCTCATGACCAGAACTATCTTTTATTAAAGCTACCTCACCCAATGAATTATATGTTTTGGTTATAGTCCTTCCGGCAGGATTAGTGGTGGAGACAACTCTTCCAAATCCATCATAAGCTATCCTGATAACTTTTGCTTCTTGTTGCCATTTTTTCTGTTGACATAGCCTTTTTACTGCAGATAAAGCACCCTGAAAAGCCGGCAATGTGATTTGCTCTATTGGTTTATTTAATACATTATAGTGAACCACTGAAACAGCAGAACGTTGATTATAGCGGTTCATTCGATAATGAATCATACATCGCTTAGAGTCATTGTATAACTTAAATACACGCTGACCATCCGGTAATTTAATCTGTGTGACCAAACCCATTTCATCATAGTTATAAGTTGTCATCAGTTTATCGGTTTTTTTCAATGCATTGACCATATAACCATATACTTTGGCAAGATGACCGTAACGGTCGTAATCAAACTGCTTTTTTAATAACCACTGACCAGGTTCTGCTCTTCCGGATACAGAAACAGTTTCATTCCATTGTTGTAATTTTCTTCCGGTACTGTCAAAGATCACTTTATACTGCAAACCGTTAGCAGCAGTGATTAATACCTGATTCATTACAGGAGATACAGTGTATTTATAGTGTACATAAGCGGCAAAGGGTGTATGTACTGCTATATCTTGTTGTATTAAACGCCCATAAGTATCATAGTGATAACGAGTGATATTGGTTCCGGTAATATTACTTTTCTGCAGGATCTGATTAGTGAAGAGACTGGTTGTGACCTCAGGAAAGCGCTGTAGTTTTCCTTTCTCTAGTTCAATCGTGCTATAGAAGGTTTTACTGTAATTATCACGATCTTTGGTGTAATAATAATGTCTTATTCGTTCAGGTAGCTGAGAAGAATTATTGTGGATTTTTTTAACAGTAGTTTTTTGCAACAAACCATAGGTTAACGCATTATAAGAATCATGATAATAATAGCGATGAGCAACAATCTGAGCATTGCCTGACTGATGAATCTGGTGGTCCAGCACCAGAATATAACCGCCGCCATTACGATTTGATTCACGTCGATAATAATCGTAAGTGGTCACGGGTAATGTTGCAACATGCTGTCTACTGGTTATTTTTTTTGATGGATAAACAGTCATTGATTCAGGTAAGATACTAAACATCCACTCTTTAGACACCGCAGGACAAGCTGCATCTCCTTTAATTGGACAATAAATTGTTTTAACAACACGTCCATAATCGTCTTCATAGCGAATAGTTCTTCCTGACTCATCATAAATCCTGCTCACAGTACTTATATCAGGTTTACCATCGTTATCACCCCATACTTTAGTTACTGTCTTTAAAGGCAGAGCGTAAGTAGCTGGTAAATCTTTAAAAGTAGTATGGGCACAACTATTACGCTGATCAGCCCGACAGTAAAAATTGTTAATCTCCGATAAAGTGTGCCCTGTACGGTCAGAAATTTTTTTATCATTAATTAACAGGTGATACTTATTATACGTTCTGATCTCTTTAACAAGCTGATTATCTTCAAGCGTTTGATAGGTATAATCAGCAGGTACTTCAAATAACCGATCTCGTCCTGAATAATCCGCAGCAGGAGAAAGCCCTGAATTAAAACCCAGATAATTATGATTATTGGTATTGGTTTCAGAATAAGCATAATGCGTAACCAAAGGCGGTTGATTGATACCGGTTATTACTGTTTCAGAAGAGACAGCACACAATGATATATTTGCTCTTCTACCCGTTGTCATCATTCTGATTGCATTGGTACAGTTATAGGAAAATATTTTTTTTAAACCGGTTGGATAATCAAGTTCAGTAATTAAATGCCCCTTATATATAATATAAATACCTGATTCATTAAGACTGTTTTGCACAGGCAATACAATGGATTGAAGCTGGTTGTTTGAATTGTTGATACGCACTTTAACCGGTTGTCCTTCGGTTCCCTGACTAATAACGATTATATAATTTTCATGATAAATAATTTTTATGCAATGGTTCTGATTGTCATTAATACTTGTTAACAAGTGAGTTCCGGGTGCATAGAAAAAGTTAACGGCATTGCCATTCTGTTGCTCCAAACGAATTTCATAACCTTCATTATTGAGTATTTCACGTAAGCCATTTGCATAAGTAATGATCAAACCATTGCGTGTGTTATTACGAATATCGATATCTTTTAGTTTATGGTAAAGTGGTTTCCACTTATTATCAGCTTCTCTTTGCAGATGAAAGCTTTGTCCAGTGCTTGTAGTTAACTGATTAGCACGTACATTAAAATGTGTTAAATTCCATGACCATCCAGCGCCTAAAGCATCAGGGTTAGCGGTACTGCCACTGCTGTAGTTTATTTTTAAAGCAATATCAGGACCATGTCCAAGATTGCTGATCATACTACCAACTTTTATAAAAACTGTTAATATTCCTGTGCGCGGGTCTGTTTGTGTATTCCATGTTTTATCAAAATTAAAAGCATCAGACCATGGTTCTGTCTGATTATCTGCATCAGTTAACAGTTGTTTTTTATCACTATAATTGCCGGAAGATTTTTTTGTATTTTTGTTAGAAGTTATATCTGACAGATTTTGATTTTCTGTATTTGATCGTACTAGCGATGATGAAGAAAGTATAGCTGCATACAGCAGACCACAAAGAATAGCGGGTAAAAATGACAGGATGAAAAATATCAGCATCCTGATTTTTTTATTACATCGTTTATTCATTTTAAGCTGTAATGTAACAATTAAATAATTAATTGAGTGAAATTAATTTAATTGAATGTAAAAATTTGTTAATTTCTCTTTACAATAAACAGAGGCGTTGTATTGATCGTCTGCTGGTTACAGACGCTTAACTAAACTGTTTATATTTTATGACCTGAAACTCTTTTTAGTGTATGGAGTACCAGAAATATTTTTAAATGTAGTGCATAATTGATAATGATTAAAATAAAATATACT
>JAPORK010000456.1 GCA_026710285.1 Endozoicomonadaceae bacterium
TTTAAGAATAAAATAGTTATCTTTTCTATTATTCTGTTTTTTATAATAGTATTCTCTTCTTTTGAGCAAATCAGTTCAGCAGCAATAAATTCACATGTGTCATCTGCTCACACAACAATCAAGTCTGATTCCTCGCATTCTGATTTAAAGGGAAAAAATGCTAAACAGCAAAGCTCTGATTCTTCCAACAATAATGAAGAACCATGGTCAAATGCTTTTAATTTTAAAAAATCACTGGAGACTACGGTGGATCCTCGTACAGGTATACTGATGGTCCATTTAAAAGTGGGTGGTTTGTTAAGCAATATAGGTCATGGACCTAATATTAACTTACAGATTAATTATAACAGCAACACTTTTTCTGATCCTGATGGAATAGGCAGAGGGTGGAGCTGGAATCTGACCCATTTTAATCTTAAAACAGATCAGTTAACCACATCGGGAGGACAAAGCTTTTGGTTGCATAGAACCAGAAAAAATCACTGGCAGCCTCTTTATCATAAGTTATATGATATAAAAATTAATGGGGATAAAAGTGAATATTTTACAATCACTTATGCCAATGGTTTGCGAGAAATATTATCGCATGATGGTTATGAAACCCGCCTGGAGCAGCAAAGTGCATGGGGCGTTAACTTTGTTTATCACAAAGGAACACATTTATTACAATCAGTTGTCGATGATGAAGGCAATAAAATAAGCATTGACAGAAGTCAGGGATATCTGGATATTATTAGTCATAAAAGCGACGGAAAACCAGCAATAATACGTATTGAAAATCGTAATAACAGACCTGATAAAATGATTTTTCTTTCAGGTCATCAGTCTGAAAATCCGGCTGTTTATCTACATTATAAAAGTCGTCTTTTAACGCATGTTGTATATCCTTCCGGATTAGTAAAAAAATTTACATTTAACTGCAATGATGCGATGAAAATGCCTGCATCATTATCAGGACATTTTCATTATTTATGTGTTGTTACTGCTGAAGAATCAGATCCAGGTTTAGGGCAACCAGTAATGAAAACACGTTATTCTTATGCTCATGCTAATATCAATGGTCACAATTATCTTGGATTTAACTCAGGACTTACTACTGTAATAAATAACAAAAGAGACATTTTGTTTGAATCACCTGCTGATTATTCATATCGTACTATTACTGACAACGGGTTAACAAAAGAAGTACATACTTACAATAAATATCATCTGCTTATTGATGACAAACTGGTTAGTGACCATACAGGGAGAACATTGTCAGAAACACAGAGTTTTTTTTGTAATACAAAAATAGCTGATGGTTGTTCACAGAGCAGTTTTGCAGATCTTCCGGTTACTTATAGTTTGCCATTAAAAATAGTTACTCAGGTTTGGGGTAGTTCTGATCGTCCTCCTGCTACTTTTACTGTTACAAAAGCGTATAATAGTTCCGGGCAGACCGTGCGCAGCAAAGATGCTTATGGTCGTGTAACCATTACACATTACTGTTCGTTAACAGGTGATAACGCATGTCCTGCTCAACCTCACAGCTGGTTTTTTAATGTATTACCAAAAATTGTTACATTTTATCCTGCACCTGATGCCATAAATAGACAGCCACTACAAACTAAAACTGTGTATAATTTTTACCGTAAGCAAAATAATTTACGTAACAATGGATATATATTAAAGCTGGATCATCAGGTTTATAAATTTGGACATCAGTCTGTAACAATTTATCGCAACTATTATAAAGACCGAAGTAATATATTAACTTATGGTTTATTAAACCAAACGGTTCTGACAGATACAACAACTAATTCACCACATGCCATTATCCATGATTACAGCTACAGTCAGGATTCAAAAAATCATACCCTCACTACTAATACTAGTGTTGAACTGAATCCTGGAAAGTGGCAACAGCTCTCTTCTGCTGTTACCAGTCTGTTTACTGGTCAGGTGCTTGAAAAAACCAGCAATGGTGGTCTTAAAAGAAGAGATTATTATTATGATGCAATGAACCGGCTTACCCGAACCGATCTGGATAAAGGAACTGCTTTTGCGGCAACTTTACACTATCAGTATGTGATTTCTCCCGGACACAGTTACTTTATTGCAACCAGAGTTAATGGATTACAGCAAAAGATTGTTTTTGATAATGCAGGGCGTGAACTCATGCGCTTTAATGAAAGGCTGTCACCATCAGGAGAAGCAATGCCCGGACACTGGCAGCTTAAAAAAGCACTGAGCTATGATAGTTATGGTCGTGTAACTGAACAAAAAAATTATGTATCAGGAGCTACCGGTAAAGCGTATGTACTAAAAATAACCAAAGAGTATGATGAATTAGGACGTATTACCCATATTAATTTGCCTGACGGAGAAACAATTTTTCGATTGTACGACAATCCTGACCGTTGTATGGTCAGCTATCAGCAAAGCAGTCAGGGTGAACGTTCACCGGTTTATATCGTACAGGATAATTTACTGAATAAACCAATAAAAAAACGTATTCTTCCAGCTTCTTCGATATCGCTTCCTTCAGCAGAATCAATGTGCAGCTTCAAAAAAATGGCACAGGATGCAGCAAAAACAGAGACCATAACTTATGATGGCTGGGGACGTCCTGTTATGACAGAAGATGTTATGGGCAGAATTGTACGTAAACACTATGATCAGCTGGGACGTCCGGATGACATTACTGATCCCGTTGGTAATCATATTCACTTTGTATACAATTTGATTGGAAAAATGACCGAACGCTGGGCATTGCCTGCCAAAGGAGGGCACTATCTTTTATCATCGGCAGGCTACAATAACGCAGGTCAACTGATGTATAAAGCAGGTGAAGATGGTAAAAAAACCACATTTACCTATACAAAAACAGGACAACTCTCTACAGCCATTACATCAGGTGGACACCGGTTCTCATGGAAATATAATGTAGTGGGGCTACCTATTGCAAAATATACTGATGGAGAATTATCATTGCAAACGGATTATGATCATAATACGGATAAACCCATAAAAAAACAGGATATTACCGGTATAACTACATGGAAGTACAGTATTGATGGTTTAATTGAGCAGGAAAAACACATCGGAACAAACAGCTATCCTGATTATCAGTTATCAAAGTATTATGATAGTGAACGACGTATTATTGGTAGTACTGATATTGAAAATAATATGACATATGTAAAATATGATAAATTGGGGCGGATCACTGCAATATCTTATCAGCCAGAACAGAGAAATACTCAAACACTCTATACACAAGACTATGATGCATTTTCACGCATAAGTGCTATCCACTATGGTAGTGGTATGCAAAGGATTATTCGCTATGATAACTGGGATCATAAATGGGATGTTACTGACACCCTGAACAGGCAATTATTATTCCGCTGGCAGTTTGGTTATAGTCCGAATAATAATATTGTGACATTACATCGGCAGACAGAAAATCATCAGGAAGCTGTTTTAAATTATCAGTATGATCAGCTTGATAATTTAGTTAGCATGCATTGTGATGGTTCTTCCGGTCTTCCGCTATGTCCCCGGGATACTGCCTTTACCGGCTCTGGTTTGAGCAAGGCACCGGTTATTACAAGTCAACATTACACTTTTACACCTTTAAACAGACTGGCACAGATAAAAGAGATATTACAGGATACAGCGACACAACAGACATTAAATAAAACAGTCGCTTATTATTATAATAATGTGCAGGTACCTTTACGTTTACAGCAAACAGAGACACAGTGGAATCAACAAGCACCGGTGATTCAGCATCTTTATTATGATAATACTGGTAATATGACCACCGACGGAGAGGGTAATCATATAACCTACAATATTTTCAGCCAGATTACCCGTGTAGTTAAGCCAGATGGAAAACAAAGTCAGTATGTTTATGATGGCAGCGGTCTGGAAAGACTGGAAGAAAATGCTTCCGGACGCCATTATCTCTTTTATAGTGGAAATAAATTAATCAATGAAAAAATAAGCAATACTGCCAATGAAAGTCATGTTATCGGTTACTATGGAGTAGCAAGAACTCTTGATGGTCTACTCAATGAATATACAGAACAAAATTATAAGCAAGATATTGTTGGAATTTTAACAAAAGCAACCAAAGATAACGGTCATCCATATCAGCTAACTCAGCGTAATGTTTATAGCCCTTATGGTATGGTCTGGCACAATCAATCACTTCCTGCGGTATTATCAAGCAGAAATTTTTTTGGCTTTGATGGTCAGCGCACTGATCCTGCTACCGGATGGCAATTTTTGGGTTCAGGTCATCG
>JAPORK010000362.1 GCA_026710285.1 Endozoicomonadaceae bacterium
ACTCCCTGTTTTAATATGAGCAGAAAGAATGCCTGTTCGTGGATCAACGGATGTTACCCAAAATTTTTTAAAATTAAATGCATTAGACCACGGAGTTATCTCTTCTGATTCAGACAAATAAGCCTTATGTTGTTTTTTATCTTTTTTTATTACAGATCCTTGCTTATTTATTGAATTATGTTGTTTATTGATATTGCCATCATAATTACCAGAATAAGTGTATTGCTGTTTATCTGATAATATACACAATAGATTAGTTGTATATAAAAATGTAAAAATTAATATCACAGAATAATGTGAATATTTTTTTTTGAATAAAGTTAGCATTAACTAGTTAATAAATAAAATGTATTATGTTTAAAGCTATTTGATTAAAATAACTATATATTAATCATTTAAAAACACGACTAAGAATTTTTAATTAAAAATAGCACATACATCATCATAATTCAGGCATAGTTTTTGAACCTATTGGCATATAACCATTTATAACCATGTTCCCTGTTCTACTGTTCAGAAAGAACTGTCTATAATCTTGACATGTATGACTCAATAACAAATTGTCACCATCAAATTGGTATACACTCCATAGGTAATCATCTCTCGGTTTGTTTCTTTTCACCACAGCTATATAGCCGTCACCACCACTAATAACTGCAGCATATCCTGATGACACAGAAAGAATGTTTTGTATTCGCTTAGGAGCTGAACTACGATATTTTCTTCCATATGTGGTTATTGAAAATAATATTTTTTTTAAAGCATGAATATAAGGATGATCTGAGCAGGGCTGTCCCATCTAAAAATTTTGACAAATAATACTATCACAATAACATGCACACTAGTAATCACTAAACAAATCTTCACATGCCATCTCGTAAAAGTCAATTGCGTTAGGTTTGTTTTTGAGACTGAACTTACCAAAAGGACCTAAGTCACCTTCTTTGTCAATACCACGCATAAAGCACCATTGTTGACCCGTTCTGCTAGTACAGGTTACTGCATTTTCTGGGGGGAATGGGCTTACACCATAAACATTAGTATATAAATCGCAATGCTTGCCTCCAAACCACCAGTTATTACTAGCACCTTTGTGTCCCTGCGCCAATATAACATCGTCAAAAATTACATTATCATTAATAATTAAGGTTCCCTGAAATGCAAAATTAAGACTCCCGGGTTTATGACCGAAAGTAAAGTGTCCGGAAGCGTCCTGACCGGGCAGCATAGTTTCAGACACACAGGTGGCGGTTTTTTTACTTGCATGTCTTCCGGCTTTAATCGTTATATAACTGTCGTTTTTGGTTTTTTTATCATTAAATAAATGACTTCCATCAGGCAGTTGAAAAGGTTGGTGTTTTGTGACACAATGTCTTGTAGTAATAAACTCTGCCTTTCCGATAAAATCATTAAAAACAAAATTATTATTTCTTATTTTTTTTGTGTAACCACTAATTATTTGTGCCTTAATTAAAAGAATAGAAAAACAAGCAATAAGATAAGTTAAGTTTTTTTTATTCATTATTTTAATCTCTGTAATATTTACTAAATGTTAATGTAGTTGTAGAAATAACGATTGTATTATTAACTCTTAATACGCACTGTAACCGGTTGACTATAACTACCCCTGCTGGTAACGAAGATATCACCTGTCTGCCATATAAGTTTTATTGCATATCCGTTATCATCATCCACCGACTTCAACAGATGTGTCCCCGCTATACAATGAAAATTTATACCTCTACCGTCTTGTTGTTACAGGCGAGTTTCATAACCATCATGTGATAATATTTCTTTTAATCCATTGGAATAGGTAATTGAAAAATGGTTAGATTTGTCTCCGTTAATCTAAATATCATGTAATTTGTGATAATGTGGTTTCCAGTGATTGAAAGAGATTTTATCCAAATGAAACATTTGCCCGTTTGACGTGGATAACTGATTGGTTACAGTATTGAAATGAGTTAAATTCCAGCTCCATCCTCTGCCAATCTTGTCCGGATTTGCTGTGGAAGCACTACTATAATTTATAGATAAACTGATATCAGGACCGCGACCAAAATTACTAAGCAAACTGCCTGTTTTGACATAAGCAGTTAATGTACCTGTACGGGGATCTGTCTGCGCTCCCCATGTTTTTTTAAAATTGAATGCATTCGACCACAGGTTTTTATCGCCGCCTGCATATGTTTTTGGCATAATTTCTTTTTGATGTAGTAAATGAGACCTGATATTTTCTGATTTATGAATAGTCTGTTTACTATAGTGAACATCTGACTTATTATAAGAAAAAGAACAGGCAGATAGTAATAAACTAAAAAAGAGAGCAATATGCAGTAGTAACGTATCTGACGACATTTTTTTTACTATAGGTAACATTTATGATGTGGTCAACCTTTTTATTACAACGTTAAGAACAATCCAAAACATTCTTAAATATATTTATGAGTATTATTTTTTTATAAAGTTCCTGCGGATATACAAATCAATATTGTTAAGTCATTCCTTTGTAATTTTCTTCATGTATTTTCAAAGGCTTATAATTTTTAATCCATTATGCTTATCTTTCCGGATAAAGGATTGTAACCTCCGTGTCTGATTATATATGTTGGTTGTTGTATAAGTTCTGTTAGATTTTTGGTTTTACAGAAATAACAAAAAGGCAGGCATGATAAGTAATGACAGATAAAAAAATAAGCGTCATAAGTTTTGTATTAATTGTTTGGTTTGACCAGATGAGTCGTTCCGGTACAGGAATCCGGTAACAGTGAAATGATATGTATCTTTCTTTTGTTATGGTCTTGTTACCAATCATTTTCACCGTATTACACATATGTAACATACCGATAACGTTATTAATATCTCTCTGATAAACGGGCAGGCGAGTATGTTGAATATTTTGATCGCTTCAGGTTAATTTGGTATTTTTTTTGTTGCTATTTAGGTTGAGCTGATTTAATCTGTTTGAATTAAATATTAGGTGTGACCTGAAAAAAACGGAAACCAGCTGTTAATTTAAATGCGATTGCGCAGGCTGGTTTTTGAGATTGCGCCATTGAATACAACCCTAATCTGTTTGTGCTCCGGCAATCCGAAAGGTAGAGTTGGTTATTAAATTAATCAGGATTAATAATCTGTATAACAGGATTATCGAACTTTTAATTAAATAAAAAAGACCCACCAGGCTACAAGTAAAAAAATAATAATAATCACCGGAATACCTGCAATAAGAGTATATTTTAAATTTTGTTTTTTACGGATCTTATCGTTTTTATGTTGGTGTGAATAATTCATACTCATTGTACAAGCCTTACATAATAATTAAATACAGAGTTAAGATATTGCTTTTTTAGGCAGGGCTTACGCACCAGTCACGATAAATGATTTAAGCAGCCTTGACAGATAGCTATTACTCCAGCCAGCCTTCTTTCTTTTGCCTCTCATGCTGCGTTTGCTGGCTTTATCAAGCTGTAAAATGTTCAGGGCTATGCGGCGCAGAGTTGAGAGATTTTCCGCAGCATTGTCGTTCTTTGTCTGGCAAGCATCCTCAGAAAATGCAATGTCGAGCATCCAGTGCAGGTTATTCTCAACTTCCCAGTGCGTTTTGGTAGCCAAGAGCATATCCTTCGCTGTCATTTTTTTACTGCAAATGTAGAAGCGAAGCGCTGTTGTGTATGCGTTGTGCCTCTCCTCCTGATAAGGTCATAGCACTTTGTCCCAGCGTTATATACGATAACCCAACGTCAATCAGGGTTTGTATTTTACGTTTTAGTGCAGGAATAGCAGAAAAGAAAGTCATTGCATCTTCAACAGTCATATCCAGTACTTCTGCAATATTTTTTCCTTTATACTTTATTTCCAGTGTTTCCCGGTTATACCGTTTACCTTTACATACATCACAATCCACATAAACATCAGGCAGAAAGTGCATTTCAATTTTTATAACGCCATCACCTTCGCAGGCTTCACAACGTCCGCCTTTTATATTAAAGCTAAAACGACCAGGTTTGTAACCTCTTGAGCGGGCTTCTTGTGTTGCAGAAAATAGTTCACGAATAATCGTAAAAATACCCGTATAAGTAGCTGGATTAGAACGTGGTGTTCTTCCAATAGGGCTTTGATCTATATCAATACATTTATCAAAATATTCTGTCCCTTTAAGTTGTTGATAAGGCGCACAGGTTAGCGTTGTCGCTCCGTTTAAAAGAGTAGCCATTACCGGAGAAAGTGTATTATAGCAACCGCCATCTAAAAAAGTTACATAATATGTTCCTTAAATAAAGTTTCCG
>JAPORK010000107.1 GCA_026710285.1 Endozoicomonadaceae bacterium
CTGAAATTTTTGTTGGGGATTTGTGTATAAAAGACAGCATATGCGTGGGGAAGATGTACTTTTTCATTGTTTTTTGTATCCAGTAATATTTTGCAATGAGAAAACAACGATGCCTGAGAATCTGTTAAAGATAACGTGATTTTGTCCATATTTTTACTGATTGATTGCAGCTAATTATTGCGCTGTTTTTTTAGTTCAGTCTGTGCACACCGGTTCAGACAGGCTATGATCCAGCTGGTTAAATTTTTTGATTTGCTGTGAATGACCGCCTGCTCCCACGCTAACCGGTCAACAGATTTCATTCGTATAGTGAGTTTGTTGTCCTGCGTTTCGCCGTCTGGTTTTTTGTTTGGTTGCCGACCGAGATTATGATGGAAGCCGCGCGGGGATTTACCATTTAAACGGTAGTGTCCATTTTATTGTGTCTGTTGGGAATGACAACGGAGATACTTCAATAGCAGCAGGTTAAACGCAAGGATTTTTATTATTCAGTCAAAAACTCCGTGTGACAATTGACAATTAATCAGTATAATCGGGGTTATTTCTGATGCTTATATTAGTCATTGCACGTATTAAATAATCTGTAATATCCTGATGTCTACAGTAGAAAGCATTTGTATATGCAGTGTTACCACAGATGTCAGTACTGTTAATATCAATTAAGTAATTACCATAAGAATCCTGAAGGCATAACAAATATTTAACCACGTTCAAATGCCCATTTAAAGTAGCGCAGTGAAAAACTGTAGATCCCCCATTATTTTTGGCATTGATATCAGCGCCGGCATTTACTAATATTTTCATACTCTTTAAGTCTCCTTTGGAGCCGGCTTTATGGAGTACAGTGTTGCCGCTTGCATCTTTAATATTGATATCAGCAGCATTCATGTTTTTTAATAGTAGTTCAATACATTCCGGGTTTTGCTCTATAGCAGTATGAAGAGCTGTGGGCTGGAATCTAAATTGACTGTAAACATGGGCACCTGCCTCAAGTAACATTTTGATATGGTTAATGTCTTGTTTAATGACAGCAAATTGAAGTGTAGTTTTGCCGTAATCATTTAGGGAATTAACATCAATATCAGAATACTGTAGCAGAATTTCAATACATGCTGTGTGTTTTTTGTAAACAGCCATGCTGAGTGCGGTTTGCATTTTCTTGTTTTTCGCATTAATGCTGTCGGGACTCATTACTTTTATTAATTCACGGGTACATTCTGCTAAACCTTTTGCAGCAGCAACATGCAAAGCTGTATAACCCTCTTTAGTGCTGAGGTTAGCATTACAGCCAGCAGCTGCTAATGTCTCAATACATTGCCAATGATTTTTGTTAACAGCAGCACAAATTTCATTTATCCCCAAGTGATCCAGCGTGTTGAGAGTAGCTTTTCTAGTTTGCAGAAGTACATTAATACACTCTAAATGTCCGTTCCAGGCACTTTTGTTAAGTGCTGTTCTTCCGGCAGTATCTTTCATATTGATATCATCAGCAGTCAGATACGGTAACAGCGCACTAATACACTCTGCCTTTCCTTCAAAAGCAGCTTTATGTAGTATAGTTTCACCATGTATATTTTTAGCTTTGATGTTTTCAGTGCTTGTATGGCATAACAGAAAAGTGACAATTTTTACAAATCCTTTTGCAGCAGCAATATGAAGCGCAGTATTGTTGAAAATATTTTTGATATTAGCATTCGCATTATTTTCAACCAGCTTTTTGACACAGGCATCATGCCCATAAAGAGCTGCCACAAAGAGTGGGCTGTTATCCTGTTTGTCGGTTATATTGACATCGATATCTGGAATTTTTAATAACAGATCAATAAATTCTTCATTTCCATTTGCAGCAGCATACCAAAGAGCAGTACGACAATGGATATTTTTAATGTTGATTGGAATATCATCAACCTTATCTGTTAACAGGCGAAAAATATCCGGACGGTTTATAAAAACAGCTTTATGAAATATAGTCTGATTCAGCTTATCCCAATGTCTGATTTGCTCTGGATAACGAGTTAATAGTAACTCAATACAATTCACATTTCCTCCTTTTACAGCACAATGAAGTACATTACACTGATCTTCATTTAGGAGACTTACATCAATATCGCTGACCTCTAACAGGTAGGAAAGACAATCACTATGCCCCATGCTTGCAGCCAGGTGTAATGGTGTGTCACCCAGGTTATTTTGGCTGTTCATGTCAAACGCTTTATGCTTTAAACTAACAGATGGATCTGTGATAGCATTGGAGAGAAGATCAATATTTTCTTTACATTTTATTAATAACCTGACACCACATGTATGCCCCTCATAAGCTAAAAGATGAAGAGCTGTATTACCCAGGATATCCCGGACATTGATATCATCAACAACAGATATTAATGCGGTTAAGATTTTAGTATTTCCTTTAAGTGCTGCGACATGAAAAACTGTTATACCTTTTTTATTGGTAATACTGGTATCTGAACCTGATTTAATTAATATAAGTGCACCGTCTGTAAAGTCAGCATTAATTGCTTCATGAAGCGGAGTATTGCCATCCTCATTTTGAATATTAATATTTGATTCTTCTCTGATTAACTGGCGAATAGCTTTTGTATCATGGTCTTTTACAGCAGAAAATAAATCATTAGCAAAGACTGACATATTGAAAGTCAGTAGGAAAAGTAGCAGCAGTGAACCCAAAATTTTTTTAGTTTTATCAGACCATATATCGCTTAACCAAACCGGGAAATGGTTAACAAACCACCTTTTTGATGCAAACATATATACAAAACACATAAACGCTACTTCAATATTACTATTAAATACTATAGATACTTTTTAAAACCTACCAAATTAACAAAATTATTTGTTAACCTTAAACCTTTAATTTTTATAGATGATTTTTTTAAAATTAATATCTTAAACAGAACAGATAAACTGCTTTGTTACTAAATATAGTCGTAACTATAAAAGATACAAGCGTGAGTAAAGTGATTAGTCTCAACATTTCACACATAATGTTCTGTAATAATAACTTCTCAAAGACAAAAATGTTAGCTTACAACAGTATAAAACAGGGCTTTGGTGGTATTGTTACCATAAAATCACCAACAGGCAGGTTGGCAGTAATCAAAAGAAGCATTTTTTGTTATCAACAATGAACACTGTTAGTTTGCTATTTTAAAAAAGCAATATCAAAAATTTGATATATACTCGCCTAACTATTATTAGACTTTGTATTACAACAATAAAGGTAAAGGTTCAGAAATGAGAGTTATTGGCACATTTTTCATCGTTAAGCTGTTTGTATTGCTAATGGTATTGACAGGTTTTTCTGTTATATCTCAGGCAGGAAGCTTCACCTGTGCAATATGTAAAAATGAATTCGATGATGCGTATAAATATAAACAGGGTGCCAGTATTACAGAAGCAGAATCCATCTGTATGGAATGCTGCAACACAAAAAATGTTGTAACTGATGAAGCGTTGTCTTCCAGGTGTTCGGAGATGTCGCTTGATCAAAAAACCACAGACGATATGGCAAGTCCTGTGTGTTATTACCCAAAAACATCATCAGAAGCTGTTCCGATGCGACCAAAAAAGACAAATTCACTAAAAGCGAAGCGGTTGGTAATGTATGCAAAATCTGACAGTACTTATGAAGAGACTGACAGTGTAGCAGATTACATTTATCCTCTATTAATCCGAAATTTCCATAAATTTCTGACAACAATATTGCCACAACGCGGAGCAACAGCAAACTATATTCCTCCTGCTGAAATAGATCAGAACAAAAGAGTAAAAATTATTCTGCACGCTGCTGAATGCAAAGACTTCCATCAGTTAAAAACACGGCTTAATGAGATAAAAACGCCTGATGAAATAAAATCTGTACATTGTTTAAACGATAATTGTTTTCCTGATTTCTTCGTTATCGATAAAATCATACTGGATGTTTTTCAACCTGAACAAAAAACTTATCTCTTAGAAAAGAAGACTGAAGCAACGATCAAAAGTACCATAATGAGAATAGAACAAGAGATTACTAGGCGTAAGCAGCGTCAATCAAAAGGTGGAGGTAAAGCTGTTTATTTTGAACGGTTCTATCTTGCTGCCAGGAATCCACAAGATAATAATATCGTAGATTACCCGTTGATAATTGGTACAGATTCTTCCGGGAAAGGTGCAGCTTTGTATTTATTTGATCAGTCTGATTCTGTTTTGTATGAACTACCCGGTGATGCCATGGTTAAGTTTATTGGTTTGTGTCAAGAATGGGCTGTAATACATAGTCAGC
>JAPORK010000481.1 GCA_026710285.1 Endozoicomonadaceae bacterium
GATTGTTATATTTGGCGTTTTCTCCACCTATCCACAAAAACTTAATCTCATATGTACCATTATCTTTTGCTCTGACTTTTTTTACTACTTCAGCAAAAAAGAGCGGATCTTTTTGAGGGCAGACACGACCAATTGTACAAATAGTATGTTCTCTTTTTTTGGTTGTTGATCGGGCAATAACAGCATCACTAATATTATATAATGCAGAAATATTTCTGGCACCTAGCATATACTTGCAAAGTTTTTCTTCATAAGGACCACAGGGAGCAAAATTTCCACCAGGTAATGATAAAAAACTTTCCATAATAAAAAACAATAAACGCTTAAATACAGAAATATCTCTTCTTAAAAAAGAAAAGCCATGTGGTGTATAAATAACTCGGTGATCAGAAAAACGGGCTAATCTTGTATAACCACCTGCAAATGATGAATGTGCATGAATAATATCCGGATTGATCTTTTTAACTGTTTTTTTGATATAAGCTATTCTTGCATAGTGCGAAGAAGGTAAATAAAGAATTTTTTTAACCCGACCGGAAAAATCAATACCAATATCATCTCCTGTACGTATATTTACCAGCAGGTAATGTGTTGCATGAGGGGCATAATCAATACAGTTACTGATTGATGCAATAACACCGCCACCAAACGATTCAGTAATATGCAGAACAACACAGCTTTTCTCTTTGTTCATAAGGTAGAAAACTCCTGATTAAAATTTCATGTTTTCTTTCCCCCCTGAAAAACAAAAAAATATGCTTTATCTTAAAAAAAGTTTTATCTTAGAAAATTAATAAAAATTAACAAAAAGAATGACAAATCACAATACAGACAGACTAAATCAAAAAGTTGTCTGTTGTTGCTTAATCCCAGTTCGGATATTTTTTGGCACAATATATTATGTTTTATGTCACTATTTTCAAAAATATGCCATCATTCCGGCAAAGGCGGCAATTCATTAAAGAATAATTATCACAAAAATATAACTTCCCTGTTTACGGGATTCCGGCAATCCCTGCCGCAATAATGCAGCTTTTCAGCGTTATCTGTTTGTTAATGAAAGTTTTTTGTTAAACCAAAAACTCCGAACTGGGGTTGCTTACGCCATTTAAGTTTCTCTTGTGTTTTTAAAAATTATTCATCTGTTATGACGCTTTAATAAAAAAATTTTTTTATCTTTACTATTTGAATTTAAATCATAAAAATACATTCCTGGTAATAATAACAGGCAATATGAAGATAAATGCCTTAAATAAGATCCTAAATCTGGCTCAAACAGTATCTGAGTCAACCAGTGTCCTGCTAACAGACAAATACAAGAATATGGAAATATAATATTTTTGTCTTTATTTTGTTTGATGCTAT
The DNA here is from genome assembly GCA_026710285.1 of Endozoicomonadaceae bacterium. GTDB lineage: Bacteria > Pseudomonadota > Gammaproteobacteria > Pseudomonadales > Endozoicomonadaceae > JAPORK01. The sequence goes on from JAPORK010000481.1 coordinate 1,366, forward strand.
ATACACAATCTTTTATTAAAATCAACAACAGCAAATTAAATAATGTTAAAAATACCGATTTAACTGAATAATAAAAAAATACAGGGAAAAATAATCTGAGAAATGCATAGCAATAATTTATAAAAAAATTGATTATCCCTTTTGCTGGGAGTAAATTAGTAAATGCTGAAAGCGCATTATTGCTATTATACAGGTGTTTATTCAATAAATCTCTTACTTCATCTATTTTATCTATACTATACCCGTGAGAAAAAAATAAAAAATATAAAACAACAAGTGTAATTAAAGTGAATGCAAACTCTTTATTAGTATACTTTAAAAGTAACAATCCTGCGGCTACAAGTAATGCAATCAAATAATAACTTCTAAAATAATCAATATAAAAAAAATATATAATACTTATAAAAAACAAAGGAATATAATCTATCCATTTTTCTTTTTTATTTTGATGAAACAAAAAACAAACAAAAAAAATAACTAAAGACAATGTATGCATGAAAAGAACAATGAATTCTTTTGAAAGCTGCAAAAAAAAATGAGTAATGCAGACAGTATAAAACGTAGTGAATAATAGCCTTTTTACAGAAGTTGAAAAACAGATAAAAACCATCATGATCAAAAAAGAAAATACAGCTATAATCTTTTTCCACTCATTCAAACTAAATGCTGAAAAAAAATAACTTGTATTGGCATATGAGTCATTCGGACAAAATTTAGTAGTTTTTCCTATGCCATTAATAATAGTATTTTCATCAAGGAAAAATTTATTAGGAAGAATGTCTCTGTGATAAAATAGCATAAAACAGAAAAACATTATCAGCAAAAAAGCAATAATGATTCTGATAAAAAAATTCGCTTCTATTTCGAGAAAAGCTCTCATGAATAACACTCTCTTTAGTAAAGATAAAATAAAATTATCATAAGTAATCTTCCAGTATTATTTTTTAACAGTAACAATATCAAATGATGAAATGAGTAAATCTTTTTTTTCTCTGTTTCTAAATTGAGCATTTAGCTTACTGATTGATAGTGGCATTTTTTCCCATTCGGTTTTATTAACTATATTATAGTCAAAACCTGCATTATGAAAACAAGATGAAATTTCTGAAATGCTCATTCTGTTAGTATAAAAACCGGACGATGAAAAAAGTTTTGATTCCCAGACATATTCAGAAAATCTTAAATGATTGAGTGAATTATTGAAATGATCTTGCAGATCAACAGTATGAGATGAATAACAGTTAGTTTTTAACACTCTTCGCATTTCTTTGATTAATGAAAGAAAACTCCTTTTTCTTACATGTTCAAGGGTCGCATTAGAGAATATTATATCAATGGATTCATTCTCTATTTTCTTGAAAGAATTAATACCATCTGTAAAATATTTTGCATTTAGAGTGACAAGCATATCTGCCACTGTTTTACAATGAGATATATGCGGAACATTGCATCCTTTTTCTCGAAGCTCGCGTGCCATTTTTTTATAAAATTCAGCATCATTTATTGCAAAATAGCCAACATCTATAAGGATGATTTTTGCACCAATTGAAGATGCAATTAATGCTGATGCAAGACTATCTCCCGGACCTATTTCAATTAAAGTTTTTCCATATAGTTTTTCTTTTTTTATATTGATTAAATCAAGATGCTTATAAAATACTTTGAGTGAATAATCAGCCTGATCCATACATCCGGGTTTGAATATTCCTATTTTTCTCCAAACAGAATAAGTACATGGAAGTTTACTCAGGATAATTTTAATAATAATTTTCAAATGCCATGGTGTATATTTTTTCAGGTAATATACTATGAGTTTAATCTTCAAAACATTACCACACTCGACATTTTTTACGTATACCTGTAAGCATTCTTTTTCTCCAGGTTTGGATCATAATATATCTTAATCGGGTTAGCAGGTTTTAAGGTACCAGTTCACATAAGCTATTAAAAACTGCCTCATATTCTTTAATAACTTTATCAATCCTGTAGTTATGAGATGTTGAGCGAACAGATTCAATATCGTACTCTGAATTACAAACATCAATTATTGCTCCGGATAAACCTTTAACATCACCAGTTTTGACTAATTTTCCATTCAGATCATTAATTATTTCACCCGGTCCACTGGGACAGTCGAAAGAAATTACAGGTGTTCCAAGCGTGATAGATTCAACTAACACATTGGGAAATCCTTCACAGACTGAAGAAAGGAGTGTAGCTTTTGCTTTTAAATAATAGGGAGCAATATTTTTTTTAAACCCTTCAAATAAAACGTACTGTTCTATTTTTAAACATTTTACTAAATTTTTAAGCTCTTTTTCTAAACTACCCTGACCTACAATTTTTAAATAATAATTTCCTTTTAAAAATGGTCTGGCTAAAGCAAATGCTTCTATTGTATAATGAACCGATTTTTGTTTCTCCAGCCTTCCTGCATACAAGAAATATTTTTCTTTATTTGTTTGTTTTGTATTTTTTGCAATTTTTTCAATTCCATAGTCTACAGGATTATATATAATGCTGCATTTATCTTCTGTATTGGCATATATTGTAATAAAATCTTTTTGCATCTGAAAACACTGATGAATAATTTTATCAGCACGAGAATACAATCTGCTAATTAAAGGAACGATAACCCACTCTTTCCATGAATGTTTAGTTATTTTTTTTCTCATAGACAGAGTAATACTATTTCTTACAATAATCCTGATCTTTAATTTAAAGAAAAATCTCAGTATCACTATTAATGCTGTGTATGCATGTTCATATAAAACAACAGAAGAGTGTTTGTGCTTCATCAAAAATTTTAATACAGGAAATACCGCATATCGTACCCTGTTACATCTTAAATTCACAAGTTTAACCTTATCAGATAAACTTTCTAAATATGCTGCTTCTTCAAGTGTTAGCACCAC
>JAPORK010000344.1 GCA_026710285.1 Endozoicomonadaceae bacterium
TAAATTGCGTCTGGCTTTAAAAAAGTTTTCCTCTGCGTATTCGGGCATCTTCAGCCAGTAGATGCCCCGAATATATTCACGCCAGCCGAGAATCTGTCGTATGAAACCTTCAGCAGCATTGAGCGGAACGTTACCCTTCAGCCAGGCATTTTCTGCGGCTTTTACACATTCTAATGGCAGCAATAAACCGCAGTTTAAATAAAAGCTGATATGTGAGTGATACATCCATGGCTCTGCTTCAAGCATCGCATCCTGATAATCACCAAAATATGCCAGTCTCTGTTTGATGAATAAATGCAACGCCTGTAAAGCCTGCTCTCTTGTTACAGCAAAACAAAATGGTTCAGTGTCGCCAAAGTGATCAGCAAACTGTTCTTCTACCAGCAAGATCACATCTCTGGTTATATTATCCACTTTGGTGCAGTAAGATTTTGGAATCTTTAGTCCTTCTTTTGGGGGCTTTCTGTTTTGTGCATCATAATTCCACTTTCCGCCCACTGGTTGATCTTCGTCCATAAGAATAGAATACTTTTTACGCATATTCCGATAAAAATATTCCATACGCAATTGCTTGTAATCTTGTGCCCAGTCTGCAAATGCTTGTGGAGAACATAAAAAACGGTCATCGTCTCTGATCTCCACAGGAATACCAAAATCAAACTCCCATTGTTGTATATCTCTGAGTACCCGGTACTCACCCGGATATGTAACAATAATGTGTTCCGTTTTATGCTGTTTAAGCGTACGCTCAACTTCGCCTCTGAATGACCCTGAGTTATCAGGATCATTCAGTTTTGTATAAGTTACTCTGTAACCCTCTTTTTGTAACTCTGCTGCAAAATGGCGCATGGCAGAAAAGAGAAAAGCTATTTTCTTTTTATGATGTTTTACGTAGGTTGCTTCTTCCCATACCTCACACATAAGAATAAGATCATGCTTTTTATCACATCCTTTTAGCGCAGAAACAGATTTAGAAAGCTGATCGCCTAATATCAAATGTAGTTTTGCCATAAAGTAAACGTTCCTGTCTGTTAGATTGTGTTTTTTCTGCGTATAATTCAGGGTTGAGCAGACTGGTATCTACTCGTTCATTCACAGCCTTGCGCTGTCCTGGTGTTATTAATATGCTTTGCTATGGTGATATCTCTTCACCGTCCCAGGCAAAAAATTTACCACTTTGCTGTGGAGTAAGATTATCTAAAACGGCTAACAGTTTTCCGGTAGCATAATCTGGCGTGAATAACTGATCATCAGGCACACCGTGCTGAAAAGGACCGGACAGATTACTATCCACTGTTCCCGGATGCAGAGCAACGATAATTGCCTGTTTATTGCATCTTCCAATTTCAATGGCTGCATTCCTGATAATCATGTTGAGTGCGGCTTTAGAAGCACGGTATGCATACCAGCCACCAAGCTGATTGTCAGATATACTACCAACCCGTGCAGACAGTGCAGCAAATACATAAGGTTGTTGGCGGTTCATTATTGGCAGAAAATATTTTGCTATTAAAGCAGGTGTAACCGTATTAATTGCAAACAAGTACTGAAACTTTTCAGCAGATAGTTGTTTTAGTGATTTCTCTGGCTTCACTTTATCATCGTGTAGTATACCAATAGCGACGATTACAAGATCGGGCGGTCCGTTACCGGCTGCTTCTCTGGCTGCTTTTTCAATGGATGTTTCATCTGTGTAATCAATCGCATGATATGAAACACCCGAGAGAATATTTGTAGGTGTTTGCCGGGAAAAAGCATGAATACTGGCATCAGAATGAGTCTCTGATAAATGCCGTATAAATGCACTGCCAATGGCACCGCCAGCTCCAAAAATCACAATATTTTTTGGTTTTATACTCATAGCAGACTCTCTTTCATCACATTCGTAAGGTTATAAGCAGAAGTAAATGCATTTTCAATGCGTCCCCCAAGACACCAGTCACCACATACAGCAAGGTTGAGATTTTGATCTATAAGCACAGGGTGGTTTTTACGCACGGCATTATTCGCATATCTCCAGCGGTGGATAGTTTTATAGTCAGCACGACTGACATCATATCCACTAATATCACTTGTCTGTGCACACAAATGTTTAATCATTATTTCACGATCATCATCAAAATGTGTCTCTGCATAATCTTCAGAAGAATGTACAACTAATGTAAACTGATTTGCACGACCAGGTTTATGACTATTGACAGCTAACCAGCTTAAATCAGCATTGCTAATATGTGCTGCTTCAAATTTAAACGTCAACGGATTAGCAAATCCCAGCATTAATGCAAAACAAGCGCGCATTTTTACAGCACTGATATCTGTATAATACTGAAATGTTTCTGGTATAAGCGCTAAGGTTTGTGGTGCGGGTACAGTAAATATCACCCAGTCAAAACCGTCATAAACTTTATCTTCTTCATCAATGAGCTGCCAGCTATTTGCTTGTTTTAATGAAGTGATTCTTGTGTTTATATGGATATTTAAATCTTCGCTTAAATGTTTAGCTATGCTATTCATACCTGGAATGCCAACATAGCGAGGTTCATCATTCAACCAGTTTTTGCGTTCTGTTATTCTCTGACCATCAAATTTTACATAATTGGCATTCCAGCGTCCAATGATGCCATTATTAATAAGCGGTTGAATAAATGTTTTAAAAGCTTCTGTGCGGACGGTAAAATATTGTGCCCCATGGTCAAAGCAGTAAGGTCCGGCATATCGGGTCGACATGCGTCCACTAACACCCCGGGCTTTTTCAAAAACAACCACCTCAGCACGGTTTTTTAAAAGGCTGGCAACAGATAAACCTGATAAACCAGCACCAATAACTGCAATTTTTTTCATCTGAAGATCCATGATATGATGAGCATCACAATAACGATTGCTGATACAAAGCAACGTGTACGAAAATAGTCTTGTGTAATGAAGTTGTGTTGCAAAAGTCTGTGATCAATCAGTAACAGAACAATGAAAGCAGCTACAAAAATGATGATAAGTGGTTTAAATGGTAACACTATAAAGAGCAGCCACAGAATAACAGCAAATATATTGCTGAGTATTGGAAGATAGCAGCTCCATTTTCCTTTTATGTGCAAATGTTGCCCCCAGAGACTTCCTGCAATAAAATTAGTAATCACCAGAGAATAAATGCTCAGTATTTTTTCAATGCTACCAAACACCGGAAGCGTTTCTATGTTTAGCACTAAACACAGAGCACAAATAATGAAAGGCAGTGTTCCTGCGTATGTGAGGTAAGGATACATTTTTTTCATGTTTTACCTCAGCAGTAATAATTTTATTTGAGTAGCCATATCCTTATTGAATACCTTATGACGTTTAATCCCAGATACTTTTTGTATCATAGCCTTTTTCTATAATGGTATTACTATTTTTTGTAATGCTCCAGATGTAACCTCATTTACGCCTGACAACTCGTTTATTATTTTACAATCAGCCTGACAATGAACTGTCCAATGTAAACTAATGAATGACGAACAGGCGCTTATGGAATATTTTATAATTGCATTTATTATAAGGTTATGAGTGGTGTCTGGCAATAATTCATTTAAAAGGGAAGGTTTTAAGGTTTTATAGAATAATTTCAAGGCTATTATCCTGAAAACAGGCATGCAGTTGTTATGAATAAGAGTTATTACGTTATACCAACTGCAAACCAGTAAATCAGTACAGGATCAGTCATAGCAAATGACCCATCATCCTGTACAATCAGTCTGTTACAATTTTTCTGTCAATGAAATGGTTTATTTACTGAGTCATATAGCGCTCTCATACTCTTACCATCCATCTTTAAGTAACATTCTGTTGTATATGCATCGGTCAGTTTACATCTATATGCCTGTACTCCTATCATTTTAGTCAGATGCTGTTCAGTTGCAGCCGGATTTCCACCGCTAAAAACGCAGTCTCCTCCATTTACCGGAGCATTTATATCACCATTTACACATTCGGCTGCAATTAAGAATTTATCTCTTTTAAAATAATTATTAATTCTAACATTTGAAGGTATCGGAGCGGTTTCAAGAAGTTTAGCAGCTGAGCTACCCCGAGGTTTTTGACTGCCATAATTTATACACGTGGCTCCGGCACTGCATGTCAGATTTGATTCATATCCAACACAGGTAGAACCCACATCACAAAACATGGTTGTTTTATAACCAGAACATGTTTGATTGCCCGAGCACTGAACTTTAGCATGAGATGCTGCATTTACCAGACACGCCGTAAAGCCTCGCCCTTCAGGGCGGGGATATAAGGCGGTTT
>JAPORK010000299.1 GCA_026710285.1 Endozoicomonadaceae bacterium
CAGGCAAAAATGTCAACAGAAACTAAAAAAACCGCCTTATATCTCCGCCCTGAAGCTGTCTTTTATACACAAATATTTCAATAAAAATTAATATTATCTGAGGGAATGAACAAATCAGCACAGGTGAACTCAGATAATATCAGCTTTCGTATAATTTCAATACAACTATGTCCGCTGGCTGAGCCTGTCGAAGCCTGGGAAAAGTAATCCGGTTTCGACAGGCTCAGCCCACGGCTGTACGCTCGAAAGGTTGGTATATTCGGCAACAAACAAATATGCCAGAGTTAAAAAACTAAACCTGAAAAATGTGACCAAGAGACAGACCCTGAAGGACGGAGTTTTACGGCGTGTCAGATAAAAAAATACTGTTGCCACAATGCAGTAAGCGCTCTACCCTCTAAACATCCAGGTTGTTGCAGATTCGTTGTTGTTAAAAGTCTGTTCTGTGTATACTTACCTGTTTTACATTTGCTCTACTGTATTGATTCCCAAAAGGTTTAAACCAACTTTAAGAACATTGGCTGCAAACAGACACAATTGTAACCGACTATTTTTAACGTTTGTATCGATATTCTGTCTACTCACCGGGCAGCACTCGTAAAAACTCATGAAATTGCCTGCAAGCTCATAGAGGTAAGTGCATAAAAAATGTGGCATGCCTTCCTTAGCAACATTTTTTATCACCTCATTAAATTGCAGTAATTTTAATGCGAGCGCTCTTTCTTCTGTATTGGTAAGGACAATTTTTTCATTTAATTTTGCAACATCTATGGCATTTTTTCGGAAAATACTCTTAATTCTGGTATAAGCATATAACATATAAGGTGCTGTGTTGCCATCAAACGAGAGCATTAAATCCCAGTCAAATACATAATTACTGGTGCGGTTTTTGGACAGATCGGCATATTTAATTGCGCCTGTTGTCAATGCCTTAATAACACTAACTTTTTGCTCTTCACTCAGCTGCGGATTTTTTTCTGTTAATAATTTTGCGGCGCGTAATTCAGCTTCATCAAGAAGATCTGCCAGCTTAATCGTTTGACCGGAGCGTGTTTTAAATGGTTTACCGTCCTTACCGAGCATCATACCAAAAGCATGATGTTCCAGCGATACATTTTCGGATGCAAAGCCTGCTTTCCTGGCGATAATGAAAATTTGCTGCAAATGTTGCGCCTGCCTGGCATCAACACAATAGATAATACGTCTAGCATGCAGATTTTTTGTACGATACTGGATAGCTGCAAGATCAGTTGTGCTGTAAAGATAGCCATCATCTTTTTTTTGCACAATAACTCCCATGCTTTCACCATTTTTATTTTTAAATTCATCCAGATAAACCAGTTTTGCTCCATCATGTTCTGCAAGAAGACCTTTATTTTGAAGGTCTTTAACAATGTTTGGCAGAAAATCGTTATAAGCACTTTCGCCCATTATATGATCAGGTGTCAAAGAAATGCCTAGCCTTTCATAAAGAACCTGGTTTTGTTCCATGGTTGTATCAATTAGTTTTTTCCACATTTCCGTGCACCACGGATCACCTGCCTGAAGTTTAACCACATACTGGCGTGATTTTTCTGCAAAAGCCTCATCTGAATCAAATTGTTTTTTAGCAGACTGATAAAATTTTTCAAGGTTGTAAAGCTCAGCAATACAGGCTGAATCATTGCTATTTTCTAATGATTCCATATAAGCAATCAGCATACCAAATTGTGTTCCCCAGTCGCCAATGTGATTTTGACGAATCACATTATAACCAAGAAATTCGAGTGCTCTGGCAATTGCATCGCCAATAACCGTAGAGCGAAGATGATGGACAGCCATTTCCTTGGCGATGTTTGGATGTGAATAATCAACAACAACTGTTTCGGGTGAATCGATTTTTTCAACACCACAATCCTTGTCATTACTGAAAGCAGATGCAGTTTCTTCTATCCATTCATTGCTCAGGGTGATATTGATAAATCCTGGTCCTGCTATTTCAGTACTTTTGATTAATGCGTTATTTTCAAGACAATCAACAACCTTTTGGGCCAGTTTTCGTGGGTCTGTCTGCATTTTTTTTGCCGCAGGCATAATGCCGTTAACCTGATAGTCACCGAATTCAGGACGATTACCGGGGCGCACAACAGCAGAGCAGTCAGCAGAAGCTCCGGCGTTTACCAGGGCAGTGTAAAATAATTTGTCTAATTGTTGCAAAAGGGTCATTGTGTTTCCTGTTGAGCCATACTACCGGGTTAAATGTTCCATGTGTAGCTAAAAATAATCAAAGGTTGCATTAATACTTAATATTATGACTCTACTCTCATGTGTCTCCTGCAGGATAAATACCCTATCGTATTTCATTGCACTTCGCATATTATATCTTGTCTGTGGAGTGCTTCCTGCTGGTTTCATGCAGTTTTATAAATCATGCGGATGAGTCAGATGGATTTGCAAACCTGCTATTTCTTTTCATTTAATCTTTCATACTTTTTGTCATGCATATTAACACGTTAAACACCATTTGAAAATCTGTAGTGTCTTTTATTTTAAGCTTCAGATTAAACCATCAATAATTCTTTAAGATTAAATGTTGATATCTGTTCAATAAATATAAAAGCAACAATTTTTCTGTTATCTCTGTCATCAATTTTATGCACAACCTTTACGACACTTACAATGTAAATGGTAAAGTTCATTATTAAACCGCCGATTTAAGCTGAAAATAATTAAAAGAGAAAATCAACATGAGCAGCGAACATTTTACTTTAACTATCTCGCAAAATAGTACAAATGAAGATTATTCTATTCATTTAAAAGATTGTAAGCATAATCATGAGCATTTTATTATGCAACTTCATTTTGGAAAATCCGTGGCAATCGATGGATTATTTATCGATGACATTGTTACGCTCATTGCCCGCCGTTTAGCAAAAAAAATAGTTGAAAAACAATTGTTTATATCTAAATCAACAGATGAAAATATTTTAAACGTTAATGAAGAACAAGCAAAACAGATTGTTGCTGACGCACTAAAAAAAATAACCAAAGCGCTAAAAAAATAATTTTTTGCTACAATATATAGCGCTGACTCTATACCTGTTCGGTAACTTTCCGATGGCGGATGCTGCCAGAGCATCCTCCGGAAAATATTATAGTAAATCAATCATTACTGTAATGATGCCAACTTTGAAAAAGAAGAGTAGTTTTGCATTAGAGCCATTAAAAAAGCTGTTCTGTTAAATCTTCAGCAGGTATAACAAAGCAATTCAATACTTTTTCTGATACAAGATAATAAAACACTTAATACCATGCGCTAAAACAGATCTGCCTGATTAAAGTATCTGTATGTGAAATCTGGTTTTTTTGTACGGCCAGACAGGTATGACAGGGCGCATTTGTCTTTGCTATTATTTTGAATACTGCTCTGTGTCTTGCAACAAAAATAAATTCACTTTGCGCAACACACATTTTTTTCAATATGATGATTGAGGTTTGCTTTAAAAAACTGGTATCATAGCATTTGTTATTTTAAGTGTCGAAGACAAGGGCAACAACTCATAGCAATATGGTGATAAATTGCGATTTTGATTCGACTACTTGCAGCAGTAAACTCAACGATGTGTGTGTAAATCGCATACAAAATGAGTTAAAGAGTGCGTGGCTCTGTTTTGTGCAGAATGGTTGCGCTAAATAATGGATGTATATAAAAATATTTGTGCACATCAGAAGTTTAGAGGGATAAAAAGTATGCCTACTGGAAAAGTAAAGTGGTTTAATAATGCTAAAGGTTATGGCTTTATTCTTCCTGGAGAAGAAGGTAATGGCGAAGATTTGTTTGTGCATTATTCATCAATAAATATGGACGGTTACAGAACATTAAAAGCAGGGCAGCTTGTTAATTATGAAATTCTTCAGGGACCAAAAGGGCTTCATGCTATCAACATTAATGCTCTGACTGAAGAAGAAATTGAGGTTTTTAATGATTTGCATGAAAGCAATGAAACAAAGAATATAGAAGAAACCCGGCGAAGTGAACCGGTTAGTGAAGAGAAAGCAGTTTTACAGGACCTGTAGTTATATGATAACCAGAGTAATCTGACGGTATAATTATAAAGCAATTTAACTACTCAACTTCAGCAGGGATATTTTTATAGCTTAATTTATCTCTGCGATTTATAATACCTGTTAATCTTAGCCAACTACTTTGTAACCTTCTGTATGAGGTGTACCGGTTTACAACCAGCTAATGCATAATTTTATACCTGTTTTGTCTGTG
>JAPORK010000457.1 GCA_026710285.1 Endozoicomonadaceae bacterium
CTCACACTATTATTTTGAGAGAATCTCAGAAGATCTTCATAACCATCCTTGTCCCAAAAAGCAAATGGGTCATTTGTATCAGTGTCGGTAAAAGAAATTGAAACGCCTGAATATAGCGTTGTGTTTTCAGTATATTTTGGTTCTTTTATGCAGTGTAATTTAACCGGAGGCTGAGTACAGTTATGCTCATTCATCGTATCATAATGGCATTGTAGCAACGATTTTTCATGACCAAGACACTTTACATTATTTAGCAGAATAGGGCGTGAGGAGTGTTGCTGATCTGTATAATAGATACTTTGATCAAAACCCATCTGACGACAGGCTACAGTGCTGTCTTTAGAAGAGAAATTCTGACTACAAACGGTTCCCCAGCGTGAAGTATTGGTTCCTGCAACAGGAACCAACACTTCCAAAATACCATGTGCTTCTAAGTCATTAGAGGAACCATAAAAGAATAAATGAATTTGATCTAAATTTGCTGTTTTACTAATTGTTAAAGCACCTTTTTGAATCAGTTTATTGTCAATACCAGACATTTCCTTTACTATATTGCCCGGTGCGCTATTATCTATCGTCTTGCCAATTTGTACGAATCCCTGATGTTCTAAATGATTATGATTGATACATTGGTAGCAATTAATCCTGTATCTTTTTGTTTTAAGATATACATTCTGTAAGGGAAATTAGCATAATGCGGTATACTTTGTCTTATGACAAATGTATTATTATCACCGGCTATATTCCCTGTTACCGGATGAGTGTAGTAAGCACCAGGAGAAGGATCTGACCACTGCAATTTTGTCTTAATATTATTGTTATGCAAGGCTTGTCGGGTTAAAAAAGGATGTGGATTATTAGGTATATTGCCGCTTTTAACGTGTGCATTAACTTCAATATGACTATTGTTCACTGCTTCAAAAAGAGGTCCGGTGCCATTTACTGGAAATCCATTTAAGCTATGTAACCCGGTAGAAAAATTACCACTGAATACACCTGGCACGACAGATTCGGTTGCAGTACCATTCAGAAAAATATTATTGCCATTGATATCTTCTGCTGCAATAAAATTACCTTGTGGATTTTCAGTCATTAGCCGGGTAATATTTGCATTTCCCACCGCAATGCAATGACCATTCTGATTCAGGCAAGAATTAGCTGATCCTGATGTGAGAGCTGGTGGTATTACCATGGATGCGGCGGTACCAACAGCCTGACCTACCATCAGTAGACCAAAAAGATATCCCATGTTTTTACGTAGCGATTTATTACTCTGGCTGCGGTTTATCAGGTGACTATCGGTATCATCCTGTTCATCAGTTAACGGACTTTCTACAGATTCTTTCACAATGTAACGTGTGTCTTCATAATTCGGTAGCAACTTATCCATAGCACATAATTCTTTAAAACACTGCTCACACAAGGTGTTTATATTAATTTCAATGGTATTGCTTTTTTTATCCGAAAATATGCTTTTTAACGATTTGATGGTGTGTTCAAAAGTGTGATAAAATTCCATGGCAACGTTATTAATTGCTTCATCAAAAGTGCCTCCATCATAGATATACCATGCTGTGGTGTCTATAGGAGTATTTAGAAGTTTTAGTAGTGGCTGAAATTGAGAATCTTTGTCTTGTTTTTGTTTTTCCAGATGTCTCAGCATTCCGCTTAAGGTGATTTTAAAAGGATTTTTTTTGACTACTGCAGGAGAGAAATTGTTCAGAGAATAAACTGAGATTACTTCTTTTAATCCGGAGATGGAAGTAAAATTTGTTGTACGTTCGTTGTCCTTTTCACCCAGATGTTGATGACGTGCTCTAAAGCTATATTGGTGTAGTGATTCTACTGGCGTATTAGGGTAAAGTCTCTGTAATATTTTCAGCACAGCCATTGGTGTTTTTGCTAAAAAAACCACCTCATTATCAACCCGTTCTTTATCAACCAGCTCCTCTTCGGTTACAAATATTATTTTGTTGGTTTGTTTTTGTTTGTTATAGCTTCCACCGTAGACAGGATTAATAGTTAACAGCAAACAGCTTAACGTTAACAATATTGCTTGTATCATGTATTGGTAGTATTCATTTTTTATACGTTTAATGACTGATTCTTTTTTTTGTTTTAACAGGTAGTACAAAAATTGCATACGCAAATTTCCTCATACATATTAATTGAGTTATCATATTTTTTTATGGAATAAATTTCGAAAATATTGCAGTTTTATCTATCGAATATCTTTCCAGCGTCAGAATATAGATGATAATTATTGATGTGTACAAAATTAAAAATAGGCAATCCATGTGTATTTTTATTAATTATAAACGTCGTTAATTGTTTGGTTTTATACGAATCAAAAGTAGTTTATTTTACGAAAACAATAATTTTATAGCTATTAATTTTTCTTTTTTATAAAAATATAACCAGATGATCTTTAGCAAATTAAGGAGCAGATTAAAATTAAATATTGAAATTATTGTAATAAAGGTATTCTTCAGATGAAAAAATATTTACAGCTACTGTTGTTACTGATTGGTTTGTCACCTGTTTGTCTGTTTGCCTGGAGTACTCCTTTTCATCGTATAGGTGTGCAAATTGCAAAGGAAAATCTTTCGAAACAAGTAATTGATAAGGTAAACTACTACATCAAAATTTTATCTGATGCACCGCCGGTTTATAAGGATATGGTTCTTGCTGCCAGCTGGCTTGATGAAATTCGCCAGGATATTCCTTACTTTTCTCTATATCATTACAAAAGTTCGGTTTACAATCCGGATCATTTTTCCTGCAAAGTAAAATCTATACCTTACGACGCTGTATTTGCACTCAGAAAAAGTATTGCGGTACTTAAAAGTAATTCTTCTTCAGATTTTGCCAAAGCACTGAGTCTGCGTATTCTGATTCATGTGGCGCTGGATATTCACCAGCCTCTTCATACAGTACAACTGTGCTCAGCAAAGTTTCCGACAGGAGATAAGGGAGGAAATAAATTTCCTGTATCTGTAAAAACAAAAACTGGAAAAATGATAACCAGTAATTTGCATAAATTTTGGGATAATGTCTTTTATATTCCTGTACGCAGTCGTAGCAAGGCAAATAATAGTAAGTTACAATTTCTGATCAGAAAAGATGCCGATGCATTAATCCATGATGTGGGTTATCCTGTTACCGATGAAGTTTCTCTTGATCCTGCTGTATGGGCACAGGAATCAAAATCTGTTGCGGAGAAAGTAGCTTATAATGGTATTGTTCCTGGTCAGACGCTTCCTGTTTCATATGTTGAGCAGGCAACTCTTATAGCTAAAAAGCGAATTGTTCTTGGAGGAATACGTCTGGCTCGTTTACTTAAAGAGATTTTTAAAGGGAGCAAAACAACCAAAAAACCTTTATCTGTGAAGATAAAAAGATAATATTGCTCCTCAGGAGGTCCCGATATTAAGTCGTTTGACCAACAGTATTCATTTCATCTGGTGAAAAATCAGCGCTGCTCAGTTTTTAACAGACGAATCACTTTCAATCTCTTTGAGTGACGACGTATTATAATTAAAATGTTGTTCTTCCAGAGCCGGCATTGTTTTAGTAATTTTACCGGATATTTGTTTAAAATTTTCAACTTTCCGGTGTAATCCGCCACGTCCCATAATTGCAGTTACTACTTCATTGTATTGTTTTGAAGCCGTATTGAATGTATTGCCCAGACGCTGAAAACGTTCGGCAACCAAACAAACCTGATTATAAATTTTACCTGCTTCTTCACTCATCTTTCTTGCTTCTTTATTTCCCTGTTCCAGCATCCACAAATTTGCCACAGTGTATAATACCGGGATTAATGTTGTGTGGGAGACGAGAACAACCTTTTTAGCATACCCATAATCAAAGAGTGTTTTCTCATGCTGTAATACGGTAATGTATGCGGCTTCCAGTGGCATAAACATCAGTACAAAACCGGGTGAATGTATGCCTGCAAGATTGAAATAATCTTTTGCAGCCAGATCATTAATATGTTTTTTTACTGCCTGAATTAATCCTTTTATGGCTAATTCACGATTTTGCTCTGATTCGGCAGCCACTACTTTTTCATAATCAAAGGTTACCTTACTGTCAATAATAATTTGCTTATTATCCGGTAATTTTATAATGAAATCAGTACGTTTTTTTTCACCTTCTGTGTGGAAAGTTTCCTGAACACTATAGTGTGTATCTTTGATTAAACCGCACATCTGCAATGTTTGTTCAAGTACAGTTTCAC
>JAPORK010000426.1 GCA_026710285.1 Endozoicomonadaceae bacterium
CCATCCTGTTGTTCCAGCCGGACTTCATAACCATCATGATTAAGTATTTCCCGCAACCCGTTAATATAGGTAATGACAAAATTACCCTCTTTATCAACATCAATCTGCATATCTTTGAGTTTATGATAGCGGGGCCACCAGTGTCCCAAATCATCCTGTATCAAGCTGAAGTTTTGTCCCTGTGAAGTTGCCAGCTGATTATTAGCCGGATTGAAATGAGTTAAATTCCAACTCCAACCTCGACCCAGACCATCAGGGTTTGCCTTACTGCTACTGTTATAATTGATCTGCAAATTAATATTGGGTCCATGATCCAGGTTGCTGATTAAACTTCCTGTTTTAATGTACGCAGTAAATGTACCTGTTCTCGGATCAATTTGTGTCCCTGCCATTTTTTGAAAATTAAAAGCATTCGACCAGGGCGCAGCGTTAGTCCCTGCCATTGCATTGATTAACTTCGTTTTTTTGAGATAATCTTTTTTGGTTGAATGAGCAGAGTGCGTCTTTTGAGTTGCTCTGTTGTGAACCTTGAGATATTGATCACTTTGTATAGCTAGCTGTTGACTTTTAATATTACTGTTAGTATTGGCAGAATATACTTTCTGGCTGCTAATTACAAAAAACAGTAACAGCAATAAAAAAACCTTTATTTTTATATTTTTCAAATTGCATAAATAATGATAATACAGCATACCAACAACCTATATATTATTATCCTTAATCACAGTGACAATTCGTTAAAACTCAAATATACGCAACTACAGACTTTTATATGTATAGTATTAAAAAACAAACTTATCTAATCTTTCTGAAATTTTATTTAAAATATTTAAAACAAAATCATCTGTAAATGAGTTAATTTATGACATCACAAAACCCGTGCTTTTTTGCCATATTTACTTTATTATTAATAAAAACGACCATGTTAAAATATAAACTTTATTATTAAATTATATAGTTTTTTTGACATACAAAAGGTGAATATTGTTTCATTGGATAATGAAAATTTTTAGGGACATGAACAAAACTATGCAGATAAATTCAGTAAGCAGTAAGCAGACAAACAGGTTTAGACAATTCAGATAATATCAATATCATCCTTTATATAACTTCAATACAGCTCCGTCCGCTGGCTAAACGAAGTCAAAGCTTACATAAAGCAATCGGGCTTCGATAAGTTCAACCCACAGTTGTTCGTTTGAAAGGTTGATCTATTTGGAAGAAGACAAATCTTCCAAAGTAAAAATCAAAAACTAAAAAATATGACCAAGACAAGGTAAAGAAAGATGTTCGATCAATAATGATTCACTATAACTCATTTATAATTATTCATTAGGAGCTTAACCCGTCCTGACTAAATCATTTTTACCATCCAAAAACACTACATTCCATTGATCTTTTTCAGGGTCAAATGCAAGATACGTTCTTTGTCTCAGAATAACTTCGTCACTGGTTTCAATATGTTTAAAAAATACAGCACCCGGATTTGACATGACCTGACCTGACTTTCTAAATTACTTGTCTTCTGTCCATCCATTATATGGTTATACATCCATGTTGCATCAGTTTTAAAATCATTTTCTGTCAAAGACAAAAATTCACTTAAGTCGTTTAAATTAATTAGTTTGTTCGTTTTTTCTGCCCAACTCAACATTTCAAATAACTGATCTATACTTCCCTGTGATTTTAATCCAGAAATATGCTGCATTTTTTCCATCGTAGTTGTACAAATAAGAGGGTTCCTGATATGCAGAAATTTCTCATCTATAGTATACTGCATATGCTCACTCAATGTACTGTTAAGTTGAAAGATTATATCATTAGTATATTTTTTACTTATCAACAAAGCCCTTGGCATGTTTAAAGCTGCTTCGCTCGCTTCGTCAGCTTCCTCTGCCGCTGTGGCAGCTTCCCCCGCCTCTGCGGTAGCGCTCCCAGCCTCTGTAGCAGCCTCCCCAGCCTCTGTAGCAGCCTCCCCAGCTTCTGTGGCAGCCTCCCCAGACTCTCCGATAACATCTGTTAACTCTGTAAAATCACCAAAACCTCCTGCTAGTCCTGCAATAGCTTCAGATAATGATGATACAAACGAATTAATAGCCACCCCCAAACAAACTACAGCTACTGCCACATCTATTCCACCTGCAACGGCACTAGCAATACTCAAACCTTTATTTGGAGGTACCGCTGCTGTGGTAACTATCACACTACCAGTGACTGCTAAAACGCCTACAACAGCTTCAATGGCTAGTGTAGGAGCACCTAATACAGCAAGTCCTGATGCTGCTGCTATAGCGCCGATTGTTACCATAAGTGCCATTCCGATAGCACTTGCCCATCTCTTATGCAAAGCTGCCATACCCAAGGTAGCCACATACTGCATAATATGTATTGCGGAGCCCAGCCATTTAGGCATATTTCCGCTGGAATCTGTATGCATAATAGGATTATTGCTGCCAAAGGCATATCCGTCACCGACAGGATCTTCACTAACAAAATAACGTCCACCTGGATTATACGTTCTGTGTCCTGCACCTAAGAATTGCCAGCCAGTAACCGGATCATGTTGTTCACCATCAAAGCCCTCTAAACTACGCAAATATAAAGGTTGTGAATTATTAATATGATCATGCCATTGCATACCATAAGGGCTGTAAACATTGCGTTGCTTCATAATCCACGAATTATTGCCGTGATCACTTTTTGTCAAAATACCGGTAACATCCTGCTTATAGTTTTGTTCATAATATTCATGAATAACCCCATCAATTGCTTCGGCAACACCCAAAGGAGTTATAACATGTTTATTTTGCTGTAAATCATCGACCTGTTCGCCTACCAGGTTTTTACCTGTATAAAACATATAGCGTATATCATCTGTGTTAGTTATTTGTTTAACTTCACGTCCACTCCCATCATAAATATACTGACTCTGTTTTCCATCTAATGTTGTAACATGCGTTATCTGATTAAAAGCATTGTAAGTTATATGATTGCCATCGCCATCTGTAGTCATATTACCTGCAACATCATAAATGAAGTGCTTAACAACCGCAGGATTATTATTCCATTGCGTACTTATTTGCTGAAGGCGCAGTGGTGCCTGAATGTCACCATAACCATAACTGACCACTTTATTCAATGTTTTTTGCTGTGTTGCATCAGTTAATACTTCCTTTACTTGTGTCATTCTATTTAAAGGATTAAATGTATAATCCTGCCGGGTGATAATGGGGGCTTTATCAACACCGGAACCTTTAAAGTGAGTATCTCTTGGGCACAGTGATAAACCTGCCGAACCGGTACAGGTTACAGAGATCAGGTTATCCTGTTTATCATAGCGATAATTTAATATGGCCTGTTGCTGGTTACTCCCGCTATGCACCAGTGTGGTAATATTTCCTTCGTTATCATAAGTATATTGCCATGCTGAAAGTTGTTTCCCTGACAACCTATCTGTAACATATTCCTTTTGACCATAGCTATTGTATTTAATACTGCGTTCCATGCCACTACCATATTTAACTGCAACAACATGGGAAAAACCATCATAAGTGGATGCAGATAATAGTTGTTGTTTACCATTTTTCAGCTGATAACTGACAGAATTAATGCGCCCAAAGCTATCATAAGTGGTCCTTGTTTGCTGACCGGAAGGATTGGTCATGGCAATTACATTTCTGTTATTATCATAAGTCCATGATATTTTATAGTTATCACTTACATTGTTTAACGCATAGTGTACCATTTGTTGCATTTTTCCATCAGGACTATAAGTCCACGTGGTTGTGCCTGTATTATCAGTTATTTTATCTGATCTTGTGGTAAGTGGATTATAATGTATAGACAACAATAAATGACCATTAAGCCATTTACCCACAGGAAGACCCAGCAGATTATACTTGTAAGTGATGACATTATCTGCTGGTGTGGTGATTGTAGCCAGTTTACCATCACTGGTATAAGTAAACAGTGTGCGTTTACCATCTTCTCCTGCCTGCCATACCGGATCTCCTGCCATATTATATTTTGCAGAGAACAGTAAATACTGGTGAGCGTCTTTGGCTGGTTCTGCCCATTTTTGTAAAACGTTACCCATTAAATTATAGAGACTACGTACTTTGTCACCTGCCGGGTTAATGACTTCACTTATACGTCCACGCTCATTATAATGGATGGTAACTGTTTTTCCGGCAGGATCTGTTGATGAAATTTTGCGTCCATATGCATCATAATCGGAAGCGCG
>JAPORK010000052.1 GCA_026710285.1 Endozoicomonadaceae bacterium
TTTGTGTATAGCACCAAACCCGAGCGTTGTAACATAGTTTATTATTCTTAAGCCTTGTTTCATTGATCGGGGCATATTGCCATCAGAATCAATATTCATAATCGGGTTATTAGCAGCAAAGCGATAACCATCCCCTGCCAGATCTTCACTAACAAAGTAGTGTTGTTGCGGATTATACGTGCGATGACCTGCACCTAAAAACTGCCAGTTTGTAACAGAATCACTGCGCTCACCATTAAACCCTGTTAACAGCTGTTTATAAAGTAGTTCAGCAGGTTCCGGGTGATGCCAAGACATACCATAAGGACTATAAATATTATATCGGTGTAATGTATACTGACCACCTGGCTTCTTTTGGGTGAGAACACCGGTAATATCTCCTTTATAGTTTTTTTCATAATATTGATCAATCGTACCATCCATTGTCCTAGCAATACTCTGATAACCTGCTGTATGTATCTTTTGGCTATCGCTGGTCTGAATACTTTCATTGATCAGATAATGCCCACGGTAAAAAAAGTGGTGTATGCTAAACGGTGTTTTTTCCATTACTTCTTTACCGCTACCGTCATAGTTATAATGGCTGTATTTACCTTGTGTAGTGATAACAGCAGTTATCTGATTAAAAAGGTTAAAAACTATTTGATTTCCCTGTCCGTCCACCGTCATATTGCCAGCAGTATCATAAATAAAATCTTTGCTAACAGGCAGATGGTTGTTCCAGCTTGTGTTAATGTGCTGAAGGCGCAATGGCATATTCTTGTAATAGTGATATGAGATCACTTTGCTCAAAGTGGCTGCTTCTGAGGAATTTTGTAACACTTCTTTGGCTTCTGTCAGCCGATTTAATGGATTGAAGTGATAACGCTGACGGATGATAACCGGTGCATTACTTAAGCCTGATCCTGTAAAAGCAGTATCTCTTGGACACAGTGGTAAACCGGCTGATCCACGACATGTCATAGCAATAAGATTGTTTTGCATATCGTACTGATAATTTAGCAAACCTGTCTCTTTACTGCTACCTTGTTGCTGTATCTGAATAATATTGTTAACAACATCATATGTATAGTTCCACTGAAATAACAGTTTTTTATCTAATGTATCTGTTACCTGATACTGACGCCCATAGTTATCATAATTTATAATTCTTTGCATACCACTGCCATAATGTATTGCAGTTATACGTGAAAAATCATCATATGCCAGAGAGGTCAATAACTGGCGCTGACCATGTAGCTTGTTGTAATACAGTGCTGCTATTCTTCCCAGTGAATCATATTGTGTTACTGTTTTATTGCCATTAATATCTGTTACTGCAATTAAACGTCTGTTTAAATCATAAAACCACTGTAACCGATAGTCCGGATAGCCATTTTTTCCTACATGTACTTCCTTTTGTAACATGCCATCATTACTGTAAAAATATCTTCTTGTTCCAGTTATATCACTCTTTTTTATTGGTAATGCAGTAACCGGATCGTAATCAATTTGCATTTGTAATTGTCCATTAATATATTGAGTGACAGGCAGACCTGACGGATTATATTTAAATGAAATAACATGTCCTGCCGGTGTTGTTATTGTAGAAGGATGACCATCGACAGTATAGGTGTAAGTAGTATGTTGGCAGGATGCACCTTGCTGCCACAGCAACTGTCCGGCAGGATTATAGTGTGCTGCATACATTAACCAGCTGCCATACTTTGATGATAATCTGTATTGCTTGTAAACTTTAATCCGGTGTCCGGTTAAATCATAGATATAGTGGAGTTCATGACCGGAACTGTCTTTTATTACAGTTATTTCACCCAGAGAATTATATACTCTTGTTATAGTTCTGTCGGCAGGATCAGTTACTGAAATAATTCTTCCAAAACCATCATAAGTTATTTTAAAAATCCTGGCACCCTGTTGCCATTTATTGACAGCACATAAATTTTTCACAGCAGACAAAGACCTGTGAAAAGCAGGTAATGTAATCTGTTTTATCGGCTTATTTAATGTGTTGTAATAAACTATTTCTATAGCAGAACGCTTAGCATGACGACTCATCCGATAACTGATCATACATCGCTCAGCATCATGGTAAAGTTTAAATATATGCTGACCATCCGGAAGTATAACCTGTGTGATCACACCCATATCATCATATTTATAAGTTGTTGTTAATGTATCTATTTTTTTTAATTCATTCGTCGTATAACTATATACTTTCATAAGATGACCGTAACGATTATAACCGAACTGCTTTTTTAATAACCACCGCCCCGCCTCTGCTTTACCTATTGCATCAATAGTTTTGCTCCACTCCTGAAGCTTTCTTCCGATACTGTCAAAAATAATTTTATGTTGTAAACCTTTAATAAGTGTTACTGATATTTGATTAAGCTCTGGAGAAACAGTGTATTTATAGTGTATACAGCCAGTAACAGAAGAATGCATTGCTATATCTTTCTGTATTAAACGACCATAATTATCATAATGATAACGGGATATCCTGGTGCCGCTAATATCAGTCTGTTTCAATACCTGATTAGTAAAAAGACTGGTTGTAACTGATGGGAAGCGTTGAAGTTTTCCATCTTCTAATTCAATTGCGTTGTAGCTGGTTTTACTATAATTGTCATGATCTTTGGTATAATAATAATGCCTGATCAGTGCAGCTGTCGATAATAAATTATTATCTCTTTTTTTAAGAATAGTTTTTCTTACCAGTCCATAGGTTAATGCATCATGATAATCATTGTAATAATATCGTTTAGAAATAATCTGAGCATGACCAGACTGATAGATTTGATGATCAATCACAAGTATATAACCGGTATTATTACGATTTAATTTACGACGATAATAGTTGTAAGTGGTCACAGGTAATGTTATGGCATGCGGTATATTGATCGTTTTGCCGGAGGGGTAAGTAGTAACAGATTGTGTTAAAGTGCTAAACATCCACCCCTCTGGCATAGCAGGACAAGCTGTATCACCTTTAACAGGACAATAGGTTACTTTGGTAACACGTCCATAATTGTCTTTAGAATAAATTGTTTTACCATATTGATCATAAGCATTGGTCACTGTGCTGATATCTGGTTGACCATTACTGTCACCCCACACTTTAGTGATTGTTTTTAAAGGCAGGCTGTAAGTAGTAGGTAAATCCTTAAAAGAAGTATGTGCACAACCATTGGTTTTATCAGTACGACAGTAAAAATTATTAACTTCTGATAAAATATGCCCTGTTCGGTCAGAAATTTTTTTATCGTTAATCAAAAGGTGATATTTATTATAAGTCCTTATTTCTTTAATCAGCTGATTATCTTCAAGCGTTTGATAGGTGTAGTCAGCAGGTACTTCAAATAAACGGTCCCGCCCTGAATAATCAGTAATAGAAGCAAGTCCTGCATTAAAACCAAGATAATTATGGCTGTCAGCATTAATTTCAGAATAGCCATAATGAATAATCAAAGGTGGTTGAGCCATATGAACAAAAACTGTTGCAGCAGAAACAGCACAGAGTGACATAAGCAAATGTGTATCTGTTGCAACCATTCTGATTGCATTGGTACAGTTATAATCAAATATTTTTTTTAAGCCTGTTGGATAATCAATTGCAGCAATTAAATGCCCTTTATATCTGATATGAAGACCCGGGATATTGGTTTTGCTTTGAAACGGCAATGTAACAGCACTAATGTGATGGTTTGAATTGTTAATACAAACTTTAACTGGTTGCCCTTCGGTTCCCTGACTAATGACAGTTATATAATTTTTATTGTGAATAATTTTTATTCGGTGGTGTTGATTATCAGTAATACCGGTTAATAAATGGGTGCCCGGTTTATAAAAAAAATTTACTGCATTGCCATCTTGTTGCTCTAGTCGGGTTTCATAACCTTCATTATTGACTGTTTCACGCAGACCATTTGCATAAGTAATGATAAGATTATTGTTTTTATCATCATGAATATCAATATCTTTTAACTTATGATAAAGTGGTTTCCACTGACCAGCTGCTTCTTTTTGTAAATGAAAATTTTGTCCTGTGCTGGTAGCTAGCTGATTAGCATGCGAGTTAAAATGGGTCAAGTTCCAGGACCAGCCAACACCCAGAAAGTCAGGATTAGCAGTACTTCCACTACTGTAGTTAATTTTTAAATCAATATCAGGACAGCCTCCGGGTCGGACGATTTTTCCGTCTGGATTTGGGAAGGCTCGGAAGGGCGC
>JAPORK010000130.1 GCA_026710285.1 Endozoicomonadaceae bacterium
AGGATTCTCAACATGGGTCGCAAGAAGCCCCCACTACAACCGCTCTTGCGGTTTAGTGGTGGGAGTGTGTCACTGCTGTTACGTTCTGCACGATTTTCTAAACGGCATAAAGTAGATTGACTTACCAGAGGATCAACTCTGTTTACTGCCGATTGCAAAGCAGGATCATTACCAGATAGATCAAAATTCTTTTCCAGTTGACTGGTAATCCAGGGTTTTCCATCACCTACACAGTGCAGATAGGTCTGACCGTCTCGCCCGATGCGGTTAATACACCAGACCATATGCTGACCTGTAACGTTCACCGTGTTCAAGGTACCCGAAAATACGATCAGAGGTTTTTCCTGTGCATGAGCCAGTGTTAAACGAGCTTCACGGAAGCAGAGTTTCTTATGCTTTTTCTGATCTTCTTCCTGTTTTTCCGGTATTGCTTCAACAATAGGAATCATACAGCCATCAGTTTCCAAAATAATGAACGGCTTTGCTTCTTCACTTTGAGTCTTTAACTGCTTTTTTTGTTGTTTCCCTATCTGCTGTGAATGCTTTAAAGTGATATTACGGAGTGTATTTTTTGGCAGACTAATGCCATAATGCTCTTTCAGCGTCATATAACAGGTATAAAAAGAATTATCAGCGCCAAAGTTGGTAACAATACATTCAACTCGTCTGGAATAACTTTTGTGGGTGACACCTGAGGATAAGACAAATGGTCTGTATGTTCTTCCTCAATTTGCCTAAGCTATTTTGTGCATGTTCCTAAGGCATCTTCTGAACAAAATTAACCAGGTGACATAGGCATTAAGTGAGTTCGGCATTTATAGTCAAGGGTATTAGCAACGATCCGGATAGATAGCGTGGTTTAAAGTATGAGTTTACCTCAAAATTAACATCGATCTCTCCCTGAAAGTGATTAGGCTGCACGGTTTTGATCATCAACGTTTGTCCATCCATCCATGAACGGCGTATGTGAGATTGCAAATCAGCCAGATGGACCTCGTAAGGTATATAAGAATCACATGAAACATCTTCCGGTTTAACAACTATGCCGAATATCTTCTCTTTGATAGTTTTTAAATCCAGAGGAAGATAAGGGCAGTACATTAGTGTATTACTCCTGCCCAGATGAAGGAGTAATTTCTGTGATGGAGCCCAGGAACCGTCAATAGAAAAGAGTTTATGTCCGGATACATATACCTCGTAAAAATGATCACCTTGTCTGATGGTGTGCCATGTGAGGTTAATTTGATTAGTATTATTATCATAAACAAGATTACTGATGACTGTTAATTTGCGTATTTGGAAATGAAATGTGTATTGTTCAAACATCTTTAAGTTATAATTCGGGACACTATCTCCTGTATATTTGACTGTATCTTCATATATGCCAGCAGGGGTATTTGGATCTTTAAAAAAATCTTTTAATTTATTATCATAATCAAAAACAAAATGCATAGATCCTTTTATGTAATGCGTTTTCTCATTAAAAGATCGACGATTAGTCTGGGCGACGCAGTTTTTGTCAGGATCGTTTGAAATTATCTTAGGGAACTCTATGCGTATTCCACGTGAATGGCACTTGTTATTAGATCCTACTCCGTCACTATTGAAACCGAGCTCCGCGTTAATACCGTTGCCTACCTGTGATTCAATAAGCGATGACTTAACTTCCACACGATCAGAAGAATTCTGGTTTTGTAAAGTAAAAATAAACTGTGAATATGTCCGCTTTAATCCAAGATGTTGTTGCGAAAAGCCAGTTCCACACTCCAAATAATCACAAAAATCAAATGCAGTTTTATTAGTAAGTGTTACTGCATCTCTGGGTGTTTTAATTTCGATTGGGTAATTACCACCTGCTAGTGGGGTTTCGTTATGCACCTCTATCGTTGTTTGATGGTGTGTTCCATCATCAGTATCATAAGATGTAACATCTTGCGCAGGTTGAGTATCGTCTCTGGTAGTTTTGATATGCGGATGAATAAAATTTCCTGTTCTTGGATCAAAATCTATGTTAATCCAGTAACTAACAGGAACAACCTTAGGAGCTCCCCATCCATTACAACTGAAAAAAGCAGTTAAAATACTCAAAACTACTGAGACGGTAACAAGCTGTACCTGCCGAAGACCTTTCTTCATTATTTTCATCATACATTTCCTTTTAAAACTGTATTGTTCATTGAATGAGTTGAGTGTGGTCTTCAGCATAATGATGTATATTTTTGAGTTGTTTTTTAGCTGGTGCTTTTGTTTTGGTGATTATGCTGTTGGTCTTTTCATTAAGAGCAGCATTCTCAGCCGGATTTGTTCTGTGATCACTCCGGTTATCCTAGCAGACCGGTGATATAATGCACAATTTAATTTATCTGTAATCCCGTCTGAAATTGTTAATTGGAGAATAAACGTCCTTGCTTTTAACAAACAGATGGGACTGCAATGACTCCACTAATTCGTAGTCGTATAGATCCGCTGGCTGAGAAAAGTAAAACCAAAGCTTAAAAATATAAGTAAGAAGGCAGTTCAGCTCAGTGACTTCAATTTCACCGGCTGAGTACATCTTCTTCAGACAGCAGGGTTTTTGATAATGTTTTTTGAGTGGTGGTTTCAAAAAGTGAACGACTTTTTAAAGGTACATCTCCTAACAAAAATTTTAACGCCATTCTGTTCAGCTGTTTTAGCAGAGGCAGCATTTCATTGGTGATTTGATTTTTTGCATAGATGAGTAACAGCCAGCCAGGAAAAGGTATACGATCATCATATTCAGTTTTATGTGAAAAACCATTCAGAGGATTGTAAATAGTCCGTCCTGAAGAAATAAATAACTAATTGTTTTTAAAAGTTATTTAGCCATTTTTTGTTAATGTGACAGAGCAGCGATCACTATCTGTCAGTGCTGTCATTTCCCTGAAGTGTGAATAGAGTTCAGGATGTTTTGCTGCCAGTGATATGAATTCTTTGTCTGTCATCATTTATTTATTCCGGTTAGTCAGTCACAAGCAGGAAGTCTAACATAATTCAAAAAAAATAGCATTTTTGGTCACCGTAACGACCAGTATGTTTACTAATCAGCGACTTCAGTACACAGATGTTACAGGTAAAAATATAACCCGTTATCACGATGATGATACAGGTCGATTGATACATACTGATATGAATGTAGGGACAGAGTTTCATTATCAATATACGCTTTCACTAACACTGAATGAAGTTATTATCACCAAGGGTAATGGTCTACGCCATAAATTGATTATGAATAGTGGAGGGCATCAGATAATGGATTTCAGTGAACCCTTTTTGGTTAATAGAATAGCAGATCATAATCACTGGATCCTAAAAAAATAAAGCAACATATGACAACTATAAACGCCTGACAGGTAAATACAGTTATTTTTATGATTTGCATGGAAGGTTTGATTCACTGCAAATAATTTATCACTATGATGATATAGGTGTTGTTAACCAAACACTGATGGTGAAATAATCACAAAGCACTATGATGACCTCTATCGATGCCAGGTCAGTTATCGCCAAAACCGTCAGGGAGAACAATCTGTAATATCAGTTATTGTTGCAAATAAAATTGGTAAACCAGTGCAAAAAATTATTCTGCCAGCGACACAGAATTAAACACTATCCGTGCGGTAATGATAACGGATCCGAAGGATGATGTTATTCATAGAAGCTATAACTCACTGGGAAAAATAACGGATATTACCAACTCTGTTGGAGATAAAATACATTATGTTTATAATCTGGCGAGTCAGATTATCCAGACATGGGTGTTATCTGTTTTGGGAGGTCGTTACTTATTATCTTCTGCACATACAGTGCTGCCGGACAGTTGTTATGGAAAGCCGGAGAGTATGGAAAACATATTACTTATACTTATTTTTCTGACGGAACACCACAGTCAGTTATAATGCCTAATAAACATATTCTTGAGTGGAAGTACAATAGCATAAATGTTCCTATTACTACTTATATTGATGGTCACTTACAATTACACATTGACTATGATCCGGCCACTTTACTACCGATACAAAAAAGTGACATTACCCGAGTCGCTACCCATACTCTTATACACATATATGGACACCCCTCTGATTGCAAATAATTGATTAACTATATTTGGTTCATGGTCATATATTCGGCGTCTTAAGTAATGGCTTATTTCAATAGCCATTGCGCCATGATGAATTCCGAACCTCATCTCCTTATCAAGT
>JAPORK010000217.1 GCA_026710285.1 Endozoicomonadaceae bacterium
GCTCAGCCAGCGGACATAGTTGTATTGAAATTATACGAAAGCTGATATTATCTGAGTTCATCTGTGCTGATTTGTTCATTCCCCCAGATAATATTAATTTTTATTCATTTTCAGTTATTCTCAATAAAAAAATAATGCAACCTGTTTTAAGTTACGATAAAGAAATTTGTGTGTATTAAAGCAAATGCTTCCAGGTAGGTTTGTGTAATTATTACTCTTGTTAGAGTAGCTTTATAGTTAGTGGACAATGGATCATGAATATGACAAATTGAGTCATTTCATTGATTCGATGTTGCTGCGTTTCAGTTTTACAGCATTAAATTTTGCCTGTAATACTAATTCAACCTGAAGATATCAGATTTTCTATATAAAAAATTTTCACTGTTTGGGGGATATACAAAAATAAAATTCATTACTTTTAACTGAATGGGTATAGTTAGTTAGAAAGCCCTTAGCAAAAAAGTTCCCATGTATATTCTTTTAACGTATTTTTATGTAATGGCATCGGTATTAAACTGGATAATGAATTGAGGAGTATCTCTTTAAACACTTCATAATAAGGATAGAAAACAGAACGTCAGTTTTTCCCGGATAGTTTTAAGTAGTGATCGTTCTGTGTCTGTTAAATGACCAGGAGTAAACATTGTCGATCATTAATCATTCACAACAATGTTTACTATTGATTGTTAAAATTATCGAAGATAATTACATACGCTGTTACCAATTAAGTTGTTTGCATCCCTCGCAGAATTAAACTGACATTTAGACTGACCATTAACAAGAATGTCTTGCAGATATTTTCTGTCTATACGAAAGCTTTTAACAGTACCATTACATTCCCACTCAGATACAGGCACTCCTCCGCTGACACACCAACAGGTTGTGCTTTTACCATTAGCGCATTTTACATCAACATAATTAGGTTGTCGGAGATTGCTGCTGCTATTGCTATGATGGTGATGATGCTTTGCAAAAACAGGAGATATCATCACTAAAGTGAGCAGGCTGAAAATGAGTTTTTTTATAATTGTTTTCATTGCTTGTTCTCCGTAAAAAATTCAGTACAAACGAGTTTTACACTACAAGCAGATAATCAGAACAAGATAAATTTTTAGTCAGGGGATATACAAAACGCTTATGATTATTCCTGACTTAACAAGAATAGTATAATTTTGCAGATAATTTGTAAAATATCTGAGGTATTTATGCTTCAGACAGTTCTATGGTTACCTGTTTGTTTAATGTTTTACGGTTAAATAATAGCTTCCAGCTGCTGTCTTCAAGCCTTAGCAGGAAAAAACGGTGAATTGTTATAATAAAAGCATGTCCGACTAATAACAGAATGCATAAAATAGTTGCTAATGTTAAAGGTACAAGAGCTTGAATAACAGCAGTAGCTGTGATGATATGAGTATATTCAATTTTAAAAAAACGAGCAGAGGTTACGACAACTCCGGAACATGCAATGCAGAGAATAAAATTTATAATCCAGCGTTCAATTCTTTTCTGTAACTTCTTTTCCTTAAGCAGCATAGCATACATAAAATTAATCCATTTTTCCTGACTTTCCTGCTGACAACGCTTTAATAGCTGTCGTAAAATTTTACAGCGATTGATTTTGATGTACCGCATAGACAATAAAGTTATTCCGGTTCGAACACACAGAGGAATTAAACAGATCAGTCCAAACAAACACAATATTAGAGTAAAACCATCAGAAAAAAAGTAATCAGACAGTTTACCCTTTTTGCTGTTGAAATAGTTATTGAAAAATGGATCAACAGGTATTAATGTTACTTTTTCACTCTGAAAAACATTACCTGCCTGAAGTGAAAATGCCAGTCCTGGCTGTTCATCGACTTCCTGCAATTTATTGCTGGAAAAATCTTTATAAAAGAAAGTGTCTTCCAAAATAACTGCGAAAGGACCTGCAAACAAACATCGACTGTTATTTTGAGAGTTTGCCGGTTTATGTTTTGTGAGCTCAGTATAACTTATCTGTGCACCCTGTGATATTAGTCGTGTCAATTCTGTGATAATGATTTGTAAAGAATACAGTGGTTTTTCTGAATTAAACGTTAATGCTTGTGGCAAGAGAAGACAGAGTGAAGACTTCTTTAAGCGCTGATTAATTGTCCAGAGCTGTTCTTTGATGTGTTGATTAATGGTTTCAGGGAAAATAAGCTCTTTTGAAAAAGCGTTTTTATTTTTTGGTATTGTGGTATCAGCTGTAATGGTGTCAGTAATATATGCACTAACCGGTGTTAAAATCCATGAACGAGGCTGATATTTTTTTTTCATTTGCCACAGTGCTTTAACGTGATGAATACTTTCTGATTCAAGCTCTGTCCATTGCTGTTTGTATTTATTCCAGACAAAGGCTTGTTTTCCATCCGGACGGATAATATAAAAAGCAAGATACCCAAGTGATATATAATAAACATCCTGGTTGTTAAAGGTTCCTTTAGTGATCTTTACCTTGTGTATTTGTTTAATCTGTTGACTCAGCAGAACAAGAAATGCTGCTGTGCTATATGCCAAAGGTTCTGTATTGAAGGCTTTAATCTGTTTATTTATATCGTTTTTTAAATGATTAAAGAGATTGGGTGGAAATTGTGAAATCAGTTGATCTAATTGCTTTAAGGATTCTACAGATGATTGCTTAAACAGAGACTTTTCGGTTATTGTTCTGTTTGGTTGTAACCAGGCATTTTTTGGTAAAGAGGCAAAAGAAAACAAAGAGTTAAACAGATAAAAAGAGATTATTGCCATAGTGATGAAACTTTTGGCTGAAAATAGCTGAGTCATTCCATTGAGCCTATTATTATTTTATTGATGGTTATATTGTAATTGGTTCTGCATATTATTATATATAAAAATATTTAAAAAAACAGAACCAAAGTATTGTGAAATGCGATCGGTTGAATAAAGAAATTATTCTCTGTGAATAATCTTGTCTCTTAGTCACATTTTCAGATTCCGACTTTACACCCATACTCTTATATATAAATATCTGCAGCATGTATAACCTTATAGAAAATACGCTGTAAATACCAGTGGATTTCTGCTTTTACGGGAATATGAAAGTGCGAAAATGAAACTAAATGATTAATAAAATACCGAAGACGTTTATTCTGTTGTCCCTGCTGAAGCAGAAACAAATTCATTCACCTGTATCCAACTCTGGCCTCCGTCAGTACTGCGATAAAGCCCATGGTCAGTTCCGGCAAAAAGGGTGTGACTGACATTCAGCAGGGAATATACTGTTGTATGATCAGGGAAGTTAATCGCTTTCATCCAATGCTTCCCTCCATCAGGACTGCGATAAAGCCCATGATTTTCAACTCCGGTAAAAAGAATGCCGCTGATATTTAGTAGAGAATATACTGCATAATCAGGAAAATTTGTCACTTTCGTCCAGTTTTTCCCTTCGTCAGTACTGCAACGAAGCCCATAACCAGTTCCGATAAAAACTACGTCACCAGTATCCAGCAGGGAATATACTGCAAAAACATCAAAGATGTTATCTTCCACTTTCGTCCAGTTATTCCCTCCATCAGTACTATGATAAAGTCCATCTGCGTAAGTTCCGGCAAAAAGAGTACCCCTCACATCCAATAGAGATGTTACTACGTCACCAGAGAAATCTTGTACTGACACCCAGTTATTCCCTCCGTCAGTACTGCGATAAAGTTTATTTTCGTAAGTTCCGGCAAACAGGGTACCACTAGCATCGAGCAGAGATGTTACCGTATCACCGGGAAAATCTTTTACTGGAGTCCAGCTATTTCCTCCGTCAGTACTACGATAAAATTTATTCCTGTAAGTTCCGGCAAACAGGGTACCACTGGCATCGAGCAGTGATTTTATTTCTGTACCATAAGGAATATCTTTTATTTGCATCCAGTGCTTCCCTTCGTCAGTACTGCGATAAAGTCCATCTTCAGTTCCGGCAAATACGGCGCCACCAGCATCCAGCAGAGATTCTACCATTGCATCACTAGGGAAATATTGCAGTTGCGTCCAGTGCTCTTCTTTGCGGTTACCATGATAAAGCCTGTTCCTGCAAATTTTGGCAGGGTGGGTGACAATGGTATTCAGTAAGAGTGCTAACAATAAAATACTTGTTATAAGAGCGTTGATTTTCATCATATAATACCTTTAAATGAGTTATTGTCAAAACTGGTGTTTGAAGCTTCATAAAGCGATGGTCTGATTTG
>JAPORK010000077.1 GCA_026710285.1 Endozoicomonadaceae bacterium
AATCATCCACAATATTTCGTAAGTTAATAATAACACAACGATATGATGAGTCGGGAAGAGCTGTACGTGTTTATCTTCCCAATGGAGAAACTAATATTAATCTGTACGACGATGCGCTAAGGTGTTTAGTCAGTTATAAAAAAAATAGCTCAGGAGAACGCTCTGTCATCTCAGTGGTACGAACAAACCAAGCAGATAAACCCGTTAAACAGTGGGTATTACCTGCCCCATCACAGCCACTGCCGACACTTAAATCTCTGTGCCTTGACAGTGATAAAAAAGCTGATGCCAAAGTCTCTGTAATAACTTATGATGGTTTCGGACGACAGGTTGCAAGTCGTAATCCTGAAGGTAAAGTAGTAAAAAAGACATATGACGCCATAGGGCGATTAACCGACATCACAGACCCTGCGGGTAATCGTATACATCGGATTTACAATCTGACCGGACAGGCAATTAAAAATGAATTTTTTCCGGTAACAGGGGGGCACTATTTACTTGCTTCTGCTGGCTATAACTATGCAGGACAGCGTGTATGGCAGGCAGGAGAAGATGGTCAGCGTACTTTGTATACTTATACCGTTAATGGTCAGGAAGATACTATAATAACACCGGGAGGACACCATTTTTCATGGCAATATAATCTGTTAGGATTACCTGTTAATAAGTTTACAGATGGTAAACTACAGTGGCATGCTGATTACGATACAATCACAAAACGGTTAATTAAAAAAGCAGATGCAACCAGTAGCACTGTTTATTATTATACGGCGGACGGATTACTAAAACAGTTGGTTCACACAGGTAAAAGTAGTTATCCTGATTATCAGCTTAAGTGGCAGTATGACAGTAACAGACGTTTAATCAGTGTTACTGACATTTATGGCAATAAAACAATACCTCGCTATGATACCTTGGGACGTATTACTGCAACAGATTATCAATCAGTCACAGGGAGTCATGAAACACTATCTGCTGTGAATTATGATCAGTTTTCCCGGATCAGACAGCGCTACTATGGTAGCGGTATGAAACGGACTATTAAATATGATCAGTGGGGAAATCAGCAAGACATTATTGATCAAATGTCGGGTAAATTAATTAATCACTGGACCTTTGATTATGACTCAGGAAATAATATTACTACTTTACAGCAACAAACCGTACAAGGTGAGCAAGCTGTTTTTCACTATCGCTATGATACATTGAACAATCTGATTTTCATGAATTGTACAGGATCAGCAGGTTTACCGCTATGTCCCCGGGATACTGCTTTTTCCGGATCAAAATTCGGGCAGGCACCAGTCATTGTAAGGCAAGATTATTCTTTTACACCCTTAAATCGTATCGATCAGGTTAAAGAAATTTTACAAAGTAGTATGCAGAAACGGACATCAATAAAAACAATGCATTATCAATACACAAATCCTTTAGTACCGTTGCGATTGCAGCAGATAAGTACTGCGTGGGGGCAAAACAGATCGGTTATTCAGAAACTGTATTATGACAAAGCAGGCAATATGATCATTGACGGAGAAGATAACCATATCTCTTATAATGCTTTCAATCAAATTACACAGGTTGTCAATCCCGCTGGCAAACAAAGCAGTTATTCCTATGATAGCGCTGGAAAAGAAATTATGGAAAAAGATCCTATCCACACCAGTTATCTATTCTATCGCGGTGGCAGGCTGATCAATGAACAAACAATAACAGCAGAAAGTGGTTCACATAGGGTGGGTTATCAGGGGGTAGCCAGAGTAATAGATGGTAGAATCAGTGAATATTATGAAAACAGTTATAAGGGGGATGTTGTTAGTATTTTCAGTAAAGCAGATAACGGTAAGTACAGAATTAAGCAAACTAACCTTTATAGCCCGTATGGTATGGTATGGCATAAGAATCAAATGTCTTCTGAGTTGTATAAACAGACTTTACAGAAATTTGATGGTGAACGAACAGATCCTTTTACTGGCTGGCAATTTTTAGGTGCAGGACACCGTACTTATAATCCCAAACAACGTTACTTTGTTAGTGAAGATCCTGCAGGTGATGGCTATGCTTTTGGTAGCAATAATCCGGTTATGAATACAGATCCTTCAGGCAATATGCCGCACTGGTTAGGTGACACGTTACAGTGGGCAGGAAATATTTCTACTTTTGGTTTAAATACACTGCACAAGAAATGGGCTAATATTACTGCTGCAGCCATTGGAGCTGGTCTGTGTGTGGTCACTTTGGGTGCATCAATTCTTACCGAAGGATCAACTGCCATGAGTACTGTGCTGGCAGGTTCTGCGTTAGCGAGCAGCTTGCCGGTTACTTCAGCAGCAATTCCTGCTAATAAAGGGCTCGGTATTGCAGCTTCAGCAACAGGTCTTGCAGATCTAGTTATCAATATTGCAGCCGGTGCAGCACTGGCTTTTTTTGGTGCTGCAGCAGCAGAAAGCCTGGAAGGAACAGCCACAGAAATGGAGGCGCTGTCCTGGCCGAAAGGTCCTTGTAAGATGCTCAAAGGATTTGCCGCACAAACTGAAAGTGCTTCAACGGGATTGCCACCCGGTGTAGTTGCAAGCGAAGTAGGTTTAGCACTCAAAACACACCTCCTGCAGGCTGGTCTTGTTAATTATGGTAGAGGGAATCTTCTGATTCTAAAAAATACAGATGCAGTACTCTACACATGGGAATGGTTGTGCATGTCCCGCTTTAAAAATTTAATTTTTTGTGACACAGCAACCGTTCTCATAACAGCACGAATTAATGGTAAGCCTTTATCATTGGATTTATTGTCAGATTTGATAGACCTGAAGAATGAATTAGACCAACCTTTATCAGGGTACTCAGAAGCGACGGAATATTATGAAAAGCTGGAACAAATACTAAATTCTTTATCTGATAACCATACTGCTATAAGGACAAGAACAAAAAGGAATCAGATAAATTTCTATGCACTGAGTTGGATGGTACCTGTTGGAGAGCACATTGTTATCATTGGCACTCATGAAATCAATGGTTCTCATATCACTGTATTACGAAGGCTTAATGATGAATGGCAGTATTGTAATTTCAATTGTGGTATTATGTTTGCAAAAAGAAGTAATCTCAGTGCCATATACAGAGAGTTTTTCTGGTCTCATACACGAGATAAGCCGGATATTTGTTTAATATTAAAATTAAAGGACCGTTTTATTGAAGAGGTTATTCCGGAATATGATATAATAGCCTAAAACCTGCCAGTCTGGTTAAGGTTTATTCTATTGATAACCAGGAAAAACTAAAGATGCTGTATAATAAAGTATTTAAAAAAAACAGACAGGATGCAACTCTCTCTGATCCTCATCAGAGTTATTCATGTAAAAGACTATGCATACATGGATGTTTATACCTGAATTTATAGCTATTAAGTGTGTAAATATCAGGAAAAATGTAACATTCGGTCATGTATAGAAAATCTGCCATCCCAAACCAAATAATACTATATGTACAAAGACAGACTGAGAATATTAAAAAGAATCCAAAAGAACAAAAAAATCATACTCAGGGTTTTTATTATATTATCTATTTTATTCTTTATTACTGTTAATCAGTCAGGATATAGTTTATCTGACAAACAGCATATTAATTTTTTAAATAGTAAATCAATAAGTAGTAAATTATCAGATGTAAATAATAACTCATACTATAAAAAAGTAAAACAATCTGGTGATGAATCAGCATCATGGTCTAATGCATTTCATTTTAGAAAAAGTATGAGTACTAATGTAGACCCTCGCACAGGCATATTGAGTGCTTATATTAAAGCAGGTGCTATGCTCAGTAATTTAGGGCACGGACCTAATATTGATTTAGAAGTCAACTATAGTAGCGTTTCACAAGCAAACCCTGACGGACTGGGTGTGGGATGGAGCTGGAATTTAACGCATTTTAATCCGGTTACACATCAGTTAATTACATCCACTGGACACAATTTTTATTTACAACAACAGTCTGATGGTATTTTGTTGCCTGTGTATCATAAAATCAAAGACATACGAATTGAAGGAAATACACAGAACCGGTTTGTAATTTATTACGCGAATGGATTACGGGAAACATTAAACCATGCAGGGTATGAAATCACAATGGAGCAACAAAATGGTTGGGGGGTACACTTTCACTATATTAAGAAAACACACTTACTTCGTTCTGTTAATGATGATTTTGGACATAGCATTGTAT
>JAPORK010000235.1 GCA_026710285.1 Endozoicomonadaceae bacterium
GCAGCCATCTCATTCATAGTACTGAATTGCTCACTGTTTTTTTGGCTAAGTTTATTTGATTGTACCGAGTCGGAACTCCCTACTTTTTGAGAATCCATAACCGATCTCCTTTCATATACAAATTTTGTTTATTACCTGTTGATTTTAATAGTTTTTTTGAAGTTATTAAAACCAAAAGGTTAAATAATTTTTAATAGCTTGTTTGCCAGAAAGAATGATTTATTTTTATGAGTTGAAAAATAAAATTTTTTGCATGTCAACACGTTTGGTATATTTTCATATCGTGACTGTAGTTTTTCAAAGTAGTTATTTTAATTGGGTTTTTTAAGGTTTTTGGTGCTTCAGAAGTTTTTCTCTTTTTCTTTAGTTGAACTGTTATCCATACGTATATTCTGCGCCAACCTCTGATGATTAGCAATTATTTTTTTTGTGTTGCTTTGTCTAACCGCACTTAATGCATTGACTGAAAGTAGCGGCAGTATTCAGGAGAGCAAACCATGCAAATGTTTTGTGTATTCTAACAGCAAAGTTATAGCGTATTTCCTTTTATATGAGCGCTGGCATATCTGTTTGTAAATAAAAATTGCAGTTTGTCATATCTTATCTATAATTCACGCCTTATTAAAATCACACGATTAAAAATGATAATATACAATCATGTATAAAATGAGCTTTGATATGCACTTAAAAAGAATAACAGGCAACCTTTTTTTTATTTCTGTGGTATTGCTTTGTCTGATTGCACTGAATGTATTAAAGGCTCAGGCAACAGATATAAGTCATTCAGATGAACAGCATGCTTCGGATCAGTGTAGAGAAGATTGGGAAAAACTAACAAAATCAGGTAATCATGATCTTCCATTTGAGTGTGATCAGTGTTCTGCATCTTTCATATGCATAGACGATCTGAGAAGTCATCAGTACAATCACTCAAGATATGGATCCAAGACTGCAGAAAAGTACAGAAAACATGTAAGAAATCGCCCGAAAAAAAAGGAAAGTAAGAGATTACTCGCAAAATACCAACTGGGCTTGCTCTTGTTCAGCTTGTCTAACGAAAAACTTAATTCTGAATATGAACGAAAAGTACAAATCTTAATGAAGTCTCTGCCAGAGAGCGATATAACTCAGGATGATGATCAGACGGTTAGTATGCTGCAAAACATTTATTCTGACATTATTCAGGATATAAAAGGTAACTGCTCAGAAGAAAGTGCTACAGATAAAAAGAATATTATTGATTGTATGCCAGAGAGTGTGCTGCGAATTAAAAAATTGATATTATCATTATATCGTTTGGATGCTGTAATTATAGAAAATAAGAATTCTGATAAAATTAAAATAATTTCAGAACAACTTGCGCTTATTAATGATACCTGCCTGTTATATGCCCCCTGTGAAGATTTATTTATATTGTTTCAACAACCAGTAACTGAAATTTGTGATAATTTCCTTGGGGTATTCAGGAGTTGGAAATTAGAATTACAGAAAAATGAACAGTTTTTATTACAAAAATCAGCATCCTGAACTGAATAATATTTTGACCTGACTGATTTTTTCAATTCTCAGTTTTATACGCTCCACTGAACCGACAGTAAAATAAGTAAATATAGGGGGTCAAATAGTAAATTTCGGTTCCATCAAACAAAAACCTGAGGTGAATAATCAAACGACAGAAATTTTTAGTAAACACCACTTTTATTTACAGCAAAGTTATAGCGTATCTCTTTTTATATGAGTGTTGGCATATCCTAAAAATTGCAGTTTTCCATATCTTATCTACAATCAACCACTTATTAAAATTACATTATTAAAAAATGAACTATACAATCATATTTTTGTAAAAGGCTTTAGTATGCACTTCAAAAAAAAATTGACTGGTGGGATTTTTCCTTTTTTTGTGGTATTAATTTGTTTAATTACACTCAATTCATTAGAAGTACAGGCAGTATTTGGGGATATAAACCATCCAAACAGAAAAAATTATCAACCTGATAAATGCAAACAAGGTCAGACAAAAAAAATACAATCAAACTTTTTTCATTTTAAAATTCCTATGTTATCTGATAAATGCCTGCAAGATAAACAAGGAAAAAGATTCAAATGTACCAAATGCGATGCAACTTATTTATTGCCACAAAGTCTGAAACGACATGAGATTCATAAGCACTCGCCGGGCGACTGCAATACGGATGAACAGCCTCTGAAGATATCTACAAAAAATGATGACGTTATAATAGATTCACAGTCTGAATCATTATCTCCACATCCATCAAAAATAGTAATTACATCGAATAAAAATAAAAGAAAATTTAAATGCGATGAGTGTGGTGGATACTATAGTTCTAAAGAGTCACTATACCACCACAGGCGTCTTAAGCACTTGCCATGTAATCAGGAAATGAAAAATCATTATGAGTTATGTAAACATAAACGTACTTGTCTGATATGTAAAGAATATGATGAATTATCTAAAAAAAAGAAAAAATTAGAGTGTCAGGTTTCTGCAGCACAAATACAAAAAAAGTGTACGTGTGGTCAGTGCAGCAAAATCTTTTTAAGCTTACAGGCGCTGCGTTTACATCAACGGCTTAAACATCGGGTATGTGGTGTCAAAGGGCTTTTAGTGAATAGTCAGTTAAACGGGCATAAAGTCAATTGTTTAATGTGTACAATATATGATGCGTTGGTCTTATCTAAAAGAAAAATAATATACAAAAATGTCCATGCTTACAGAGACCATATTAAGCAACAAAATGAAGAACCAGCAGGTTTATCTGTACAAAAATTACAGCACTTATTTACAGATGAACTCAATGCAACAATACTTTTGTCAGAAGGTGATATAACCAGCCAAAATTTTAATCAATGCATTAAAATGCTGGAGATTCTTTGTCCATTAATTATCTCTAACATCAAAGATGATCTGTCAATAGTGGATAGCAATACAGACAGCGATGAAAATATTAACACAGATGATCTTGCAGATGATAATATACCAGCAACAGCTATAAAAATTAACGTACTGATAAATTTACTGCATCATTTAGATGCAGAGATTACAGCAAATAAAAACCAGGTCAGAATTGAAAAAATTTTAACGCAACTTATATTCATTGAGAGTGCTCGTACAGTACGTTACTCCACCAGTGAAGTGTCAACTCTTTTTCAGAACCAAATAGCCGCAGTGTGTAATGATTTTGCTGAAGTATTTGAGAGTTGGCAATTAGTATCGAAAAATCAAATAACTGATTTATCAAAAAATCATTATTTTGGATTAAGTCATTCTTTGAAAAGTCACATTAAACCTTTTTCTGACGACTCGGAAATACAACCCGAGGATATAGGCGAAGCGCTGTATGATGAAATGACAATTTTACCAGTGGATAATCAAATGATGCAACTTATAACAGAGTTACCTGAAACTTATGATGCATGCATTAAAGCGTTAAATGAGTCAGACTGAGCGGCAGTAAACTATCTGAAACTCATCATTTACTTAATCTGTGTAGTATAACCTGTCTCTTAGTCACATTTTTTAAATGCTGACTTTTATCCTGGCAGGTTGCCTGCTACTGAATATTCAGCCTTTTTGGCTTAAAATCGTGGGCTGAGCTTGTCGAAGCCCGGCTGCTTTTAACCTCTGGGCTTCGACAAACTCAGTTCACGGCGCATTCAGTAAAGGCTGGTAACTAATATGAAACCGGATGTTAAGGGTTATAGTCTTTGCTCAGCCTGCGATTATAACTGATCCAGTCAATGTTCTTTTCAACAACCTGATGTTTGATATTGTCTAAGAAATACTTTCCTATAGTATTTATTTAAAAATAAGCGTTACAATTTACTTCCTTACCTAAAATTAACCTCTTGTTAAAATTACACAATTAAAAACTGAAATATACAATCATGTATTCTATAACACAAATGTTAAGACTCCTTTTAGAAAAACGACAACAAATAATATTCTTTTTATCTCTATCATACTACCCTGCCTGACTACATTAAATCCGCTAAAAGTTCAGGCAGCATTCACAGGTGCAGAACATCAAAAAGTTACACAACATGAAAAAAAACAGACCAGATACAGATAATACAAAGGAAAAACCTAATCATACGGTTGACATCCTCCCCTCCCTAAAGGAAGGGGATTCCTCCTGCGAGACGCTCATGCCCGAGCGCAAGAATGTTTCTGGCAGCATTAA